>CAYUOY010000056.1:1044-22372 GCA_964446495.1 uncultured Woeseiaceae bacterium
GGTATTGGCACGTACTTCAGGATACTGGGAAGCATCGAATTGAGGGTCAATGGCCTGAATTCGCTCCGTCAGGGGCGGATGTGTCGCGAACAGCGAGGAAAACTTCAAGCCCTCGGCGAACAACATATGACTCACTTCTTCCGGGTCGGCCGCCTTTATCTGTGAGTGTTCCTCGTAGCCCCCGATTTTTTTCAAGGCGTTGGCAATACCTTCCGACTGACGTGTAAATTGCACGGCGGAGGCGTCAGCAAGAAATTCGCGTTGCCTCGAAACTGCCGCCTTGACCAGGCGCGCAAAGAAAACGCCGACCCAGCCCAGTACCAGCAGGCCAATACCCATCGCCACAATGCCGCCGGAATTCTTGCTACGGCGGCTGGATCCAACGCTGCCGTAAAAACTGCCCCTCACTATCAGTCGTCCCAACAGGCCGATGACCATGATGCCGAACAGGACGCCCATCATGCGAATATTGAGCCGCATGTCGCCATTCAGAATGTGACTGAACTCATGCGCGATCACCCCTTGCAGTTCGTCTCTATTCAGCAATTCCAGAGTGCCGCGCGTAACTGCGATTGCCGCGTCACCCGGCGTGAAACCGGCGGCAAATGCATTGATTCCCGCTTCTTGTTCCATGACATAAATTTCCGGCACTGGTACGCCGGACGCAATGGCTATTTCCTCGACGATATTTCGCAGTTGTCGGCGAAGCGGATCTTGTTCACCTTCGGGAATAGGCGTGCCGCCCATGGCAACGGCAACCTGTCCGCCACCGGATGACAATCGCGCTGTCTTGTAAAGTGTCGCACCGAAAATCAGCGCTGCCGCCGCCCCCGCGACCATCACTAGCAGTACCGGGTCCACATCCTGACCTTGTTGCACGAAGGCTCCGGCAACAAGAGCGGTCACCCCGGCAACAATCAACAGGGTTGCTACGATGTAGACGACCACCAACCAACGGGTCGCCCGACGGGCGTTGTCCTGTGCTTCAAAGAAATTCACGTTGTGAGCTCCGGATGGAAAGTCTCTGGTGGGCTATTGATTGCCGAGTCATGCACCGATCGCCGCGTCGGCGTGGTTATCACTTTTCAGCCAAATGAAACTTTCGGGACTTCGCGTTTTTCTTCCGACTCTATTTCAAGGAAGCTGGCCAGATCGAAGTTAAACATGCCGGCAACGATGCTGTTCGGGAAATTTTCAGCCTTGTTGTTGTAGGACATCACGCTGTCATTGAATGCCTGACGCGAGAACGCCACTTTGTTTTCCGTGCTGGACAGTTCTTCCTGGAACTGCATCATATTCTGGTTGGCCTTCAGGTCCGGGTAGGATTCCGACAGTGCGAACAATCGGCCGAGCGCACTGCCAAGAGCGCCCTCGGAAGCACCGAGCTTCTGAATGGCGGCGGCGTTGGATGGGTCCTGTTTGGCGGCATCAAGGCTGGATACGGCAGAATTTCGCGCTTTGATGACGGCTTCCAACGTCTCTCGTTCGTGTTTCATATACCCTTTGACGCTCTCGATCAGGTTCGGTATCAGGTCGTACCGACGGGTCAGTTGCACATCAATTTGTGCGAACGCGTTTTTGACGCGATTGCGAAGATTGACCAAACTGTTATAGATACCAACGGCATACATCAAGAACGCGGCCACAATAGCGAGGAATATCAGAAATGAGGTCACTGTTTGCTTCCTTCAAAAGGTTTCAATCAGGCAAGGATAAACCCTGCCTCCACTTAACGCTAGCTATTGTATTGGTTACGTTTTCTGCATTTTCAAGTCCAGTAGCCGCGAACTGGTTCGGGGCCTCCCGGCCGCTGATGGGCACTGAAGTCAGCGTCTATCTGTGGCATGAGGACGATGAACAGGGGGAGGCGGCGGTGCAGGCGGTATTCGCGGAGGTCGAACGAATCAACTCGTTGATGAGCACTTACCTGGAGGACAGTCGCATTTCGGAAATCAATCGAGAGGCGGCGCTGCAGCCGGTCGATGCCGGGGATGAGTTGTTTGAGTTGATTCTGCGTTCTCTCGATATTTCTGTTCTGACTCAGGGCGCATTCGATGTGACTTATGACAGTGTGGGTCAGCACTACGATTTTCGCGCCGAACGACGCCCGGACAGCGCGACTATCCGCAAAGAGCTGAAAAGCATTGACTACCGGCTGGTTGAAATGAACCAGGTCAACCGAACGATTTCATTTGCGCAACCAGGTGTACGCATCAATCTCGGTGGCATTGCCAAGGGTTATACGGTTGAGCGGGGTGTTGAAATATTGAAAGAATATGGGGTCCTCCATGGTCGCGTCACCGCGGGCGGAGATACGCGTCTGCTGGGCGATCGACGCGGCCAACCCTGGATGGTCGGTGTGCGTGACCCACGCGAAGAAGGCCGGGTGACCGTAACAATACCGTTGGAAGATGAAGCGATATCCACGTCCGGTGATTATGAGCGGTTTTTTCTTGAGGACGGCAAGCGCTACCACCACATTTTGCAACCGTCCACGGGTGAACCCGCCGATGGTATCCGAAGTGCGACCGTCGTCGGGCCCGATGCCGTCATCACCGACGCCTTGTCGACTTCCGTTTTCGTAATGGGCGTAGATCGTGGTTTGAGGCTCATCGCCACCTTACCCGACTACGAAGGCATCGTTATCGATGCTGATGGGAGTCTTTACTATTCAGACGGTCTGCGCCCCCCGCAAATTGATGATCGTGGAGCCGAATAGGCTGGCCAAAGCGTAAGTCACCCGCAAGGACGCCTGCTCTGTGTCGCCGAACAGAGACGGTTTTTCCCTTTGAATTCAAAAATATAGCCTTATCATGTTACATTAGCCGTCGCGAATTATGTTCAGACGGAAGCGGCCATTTGTGACGATCATCACGGCTCTGACCGGGCCTTGGCTGTCACCATGACAGGTCGAAAAACGGCATCGATCGCGATCCCCAGACGGTGGCTGAAAGCCAGTCCCTGCGCTGTGGCCAGAAGAGTTTTCTGAAGATTGATTCCACTCGAAGCGGTGGCGCCTGATGTGCGGGTGTTTTTGTTGCTCGCATCACGCGGGCCATCGCTTAGCCAAGGGATGGGACTATGAAGGGACTAAAATCAAGCTTGCTGGGGATTTTCCTGGGGCTCATCGCCGCCGGTAGCCTGGCGGCGTCAGATCTGACGGGGCAGCCGGCCCCCGATTTCTCGCTCAAAAGCGCCACCGGCGAGAATCTGCGTCTCAGCGAATTTCGCGGTGACGTCGTGATGATCAATTTTTGGGCTACATGGTGCGGACCTTGCCGGCAGGAAATGCCGCTGCTCGACGAACTTTTCACTCGGTACCAGCGTGTTGGTTTCAATTTGCTGGGCGTTAACATTGACGATGATTCGCGGCGGGCGATGAAGATGATCGAGGATCTTGGCGTCAGTTTTCCGGTTCTGTTCGATGAAAACAAAGAGGTGAGTAAGCTCTACCAGGTCGAGGCGATGCCAGTGACAGTCATTGTCGATCGCGAAGGTACGGTTCGGTACGTGCATCAAGGGTACAAGCCGGGCTATGAAGAACACTACCTGACAGAGATTCGATCTTTGCTTCGGGAGTAGATACCGAACCGCGTTTAATTCATGCAGGAGAAAACGGTGAAAGGATTGGTTAGACACGCAGTCTTAATGTTGATGTGGTTCGGTGCCACCTCACTTGCGTTCGCGCAGGATACAACGGATCTAAGCGTCGATACGATGGTAGCGAGCTCGCAGAGCGGGTCGGCTGAGGTGAGCGATTCACGACAGGAGTTTCGGAGCCTTGATGAGAACGTGCAAACGCTGAAGAAGGAAGTCCTTGATCTCAATCGCGATCTGTTTCTGCTGGAGGAAGAACTGCTGTTTCCCGCCAACTCTCAGGTGGCCTTTTTCATCTCCATGGACGTGGGCGAATATTTTGCGCTTGATTCCGTTAGTTTGAAAATAGACGGGAAGGAAGTCACGAATTATCTTTATACCCAGCGCGAAGTGGACGCTTTAGTCCGAGGCGGCGTGCAGCGCCTGCACATGGGTAATTTGAAAGTGGGAGATCATGAACTGATCGCAGTTTTCACCGGCAAAGGCCCCCACACACGTGACTACCGTCGCGGCGCGACCGTGATGCTAAGCAAAGGCATTGGCGCCAAGTACGTTGAACTTGAAATAACCGACAGGGTTCGCAAGCTGCAACCTGAGTTCGAAATCAGAGAATGGGAGTGATCATTGATCACTCGCGCACTTATTACATTAACACTTGGGCTATCTCTCCTTCTAACGGGGTGGTCGCCACTTGCTCGTGCCAGTGATGACGGCCCGGACGATGTCGTCGTGGGAGATCCCCAATTCGGCGAGGTGTTGTTCTACTTCTATCAGGAAGACTATTTTCCGGCCATAGTCCGTTTGCTGGCGGCGAAGCAGCGACAGCAGTTGGTCAATCACAGCGAGGAAGCGGAGCTCTTGCTCGGTGGGCTTTATTTATCCTACGGTCATCATCTGCAGGCAGCCGCAATATTCGAAGAACTGCTGGCAGGTAATGTCAAACCGGATATTCGTGACAGGACCTGGTTTTTTCTCGCCAAGATCTGGCAACAACGAGGCTATCTGGAAAAGTCAGAAGCGGCGCTGGCGAAAATCAGTGATCGATTGCCTGGTGCGATGGAAGCAGAGCGGCAGATGCTAAAAGCGCAGTTGCAAATCGAGAATGGTCAGTACGACCAGGCCATCGATTTGCTTGGTGACTGGGAGGATAAAACGGAGTGGTCGAGTTACGCACGGTTCAATCTGGGTGTTGCCTTGGTGCGAAACGGGCAGGTCAATTCCGCCGCGCAGATCCTGGATGATCTCGGCAGGCTTGATCCATTTAACGAAGAACTGAGCGCTATACGGGACAAAGCCAACCTTGCTCTTGGTTATGCCTATTTGCAGGATGGACAACCGCTGGCAGCCAAACCGCTGCTACAGCGTGTGAGATTGAACGGACCGTTTTCGAACAAAGCGTTGCTCGGTGTCGGCTGGGCCGATGCAGAAGTCGACGACTATAGTCGTGCACTGGTGCCGTGGATGGAGTTGCGCGATCGAGATCTTCTCGATTCCGCGGTACAGGAATCAATGCTGGCCATTCCCTATGCCATGGCGAAGCTGGACTCAATCAGCCAGGCCGCCGACCACTACCTGAATGCCATCGAAGCGTTTTACGAAGAAACGAGTCGAATTGACAATACGATTGACCTGATTGAATCGGGCGCGCTGTTTGACGATTTTCTCGTAGCTGGCGAGCGCGGCGCCACCGGCTGGTACTGGCAGCTTGAAGAGCTGCCGGAAAGAGCGGAGTCAAAATACCTGTATCACCTGCTGGCAACCCACGAATTTCAGGAAGGACTGAAAAATTACCGTGACCTTTATTACCTGGCGCAAAACCTGGATGAATGGCGTGGCAAAATTGGCGTGTTTCACAACATGCTTGAGACCCGGGAGTTGGCGTACGAAGAGCGTTTGCCGATTGTCAATGAGAGTCTGGAGGCGGCCGATCTTGATGCCATGGTGCAACGCAAGCTGGAATTCGATGCCCACCTGAACAGTATTGAACAGAATGGCGATGCGCTGGCGTTGGCCACGAAGCAGGAATTCAGCCTGTGGGGAGAGATTGCGGCACTGGAGCAGAATCCTGTGTTAGCAGCCAAGATTCCGGAAGCCGTTGAGGTCAGCGACAAGGTCAGGTTATTGAAGGGTGTCTTGCAATGGAATCTGGAAAAAGAATTCAAAGCTCGCCTGTGGAAAGCCCGACGAGATTTGCGGCTTACCGGTGAGGCGCTGGTTGAGGCCCAGAGGGCACGACGTCAGGTCGACGAAACCATGCGCAACGAGCCACTCTTGTTTGAGTCTTTCAATCAGCGAGTCGCCGGGCTAAGCCCTAGAATCGATGCGATCAACTCGCGTGTTGACAAGGCGCTAGGCAGGCAATTGACCTTTCTGCAGGCTATTGCGGTCAGGGAATTGAAAGCACAGAAACAGCGCCTCGACACTTATACGGTTCAGGCACGTTTCGCGTTGGCCGCCATCTATGATCTGTCGGCGGTTGCCGGAGGCGCGACACAATGATGCGTCGAGGCAGAGACAGGATCTTATTAATACTGCTGGCGGTATCGCTGACGGGGGCACTGCGACCGGTGTTGGCGGCGTCCGATGACAAGAACTCGATTAAGAGTCTGGAGGGCAAGACTTATGAAGTTCGCCCCGGTCGACTGATCGTCAACAGTACCGATAAGGCGCGCGACAATTACCGTGCATTTCTCGATCTGGTTTCCGATGACCCGGAACTACGTGCCGAGGCGATGCGGCGTCTGGGCGATCTGGAGCTCGATGCTTCAGAAGAAGAGCAACTGGTGCAGAATATCGATGCGCTCGATTCTTCCGCCTACGAAAGCGCGGTATCGCTGTTTCGACAACTCCTCGAAACCTATCCGGACTATCGTCGTAACGATACCGTTCTGTATCAATTGGCGCGGGCCTATGAAATCGCGGGAAAGACCGATGACGCGCTGCGGATATTGAATGAGCTTATCGATCGCTATCCAGGGACGGCATTAGTCGGCGAAGTACAATTTCGTCGTGGAGAAATGCTGTTTCTGCGCAAGCGTTATGATGAAGCCGAGATCGCCTATTCTGACGTTGTCGCTGTTGGCGAGACGTCACGATTCTATGAGCAATCTCTCTACAAGCTCGGCTGGTCGCAGTTCAAACTAGCTATGCATGAGGCGAGTCTCGATCCGTTTTTCAATCTGCTCGATCGAAAAATCGGCAATATCAAGTTACAGGATGGTGACGAGAGACTGGCTGAGCTCAGTCGCGCCGAACGTGAACTGGTGCAGGATACCTTCCGCGTCCTGAGCATCAGCTTTTCCTACATGGAGGGGGCCGACAGTATTGTCGATTACCTCGACAAGCGTGGTTTTCCTGAATACGGCTACGTCATTTTCATGAATCTGGGTGATCTGTATCTGGAAAAAGAGCGTTATGTCGACGCGGCAGAATCCTATGATGCCTTTTCAAGGCTGAATCCGGATCATCCGAAATCTCCGCTGCTACAGGTAGAAGTTATCGAGGCCTATAAGCTGGGCGGTTTCCCAACTTTGGTGCTCGAGGCAAAGAAGGACTTCGTCGATCGATATGGCATGGATCGACCCTTTTGGCTCATCAACCCCCAGGATGAGAATACGGCTGTATCAGCTCACCTGAAAACCAACCTGCACGATCTGGCTCAGTACTATCATGCTGAAGCGCAGAGCAAAGATAGTCGCAGTGATTACCAGGAAGCCGCTCGCTGGTATCGAAAATACCTCGACTATTTTCCCGGCGATCCGGACAGCGCCAAGACCAATTTTTTGCTCGGGGAAATTTTGTTCGAAAGCGAGGATTTCTACCAGGCTACGCTGGAATATGAACGCACGGCCTACGAATACCCGGTTCACGAGCAGTCAAGCGAGGCCGCATACGCCGCGATTCTGTCCTATCGCGAACACGAGAAAACGTTGCAGGATCAGGCCCAGGCGGCCTGGCATCAGCAATATCTCGATAGTGGCCTGAGGTTTGCGGACACCTATCCCGAGCACCCCGAGTCCGGCCTCGTATTGACCACGATCGCCGAGGATCTGTTCGTCCAGCAACACTATGACCTGGCTGTCGCGGTTGGTCAGACAGTGGTGGCCAAGCAGCCGCCCGTTGCGGCGTCACTGGCGCGCACCGCCTGGACGGTTATCGCGCACTCTCAGTTTGAGATGCAGAATTTCGCTGCAGGTGAACAGGCATACTATCAATTGCGGTTGTTTACCCCGGCCGATGACGCCGTTGCCCAGCAAGAGATCAAGGATCGAATTGCCTCATCAATCTACAAACAGGGTGAATTGGCACGAGATTCGGGTGATCTTGAAACGGCGGTGACCCATTTCACGCGTCTTGGTGAAGTCGTGCCCGATGCCGATATTCGGGCAACCGCAGACTACGACGCAGCGGCGGCACTCATCTCCATGGCGGCTTGGGGGCGAGCTACCAACGTCCTCGAGAAATTTCGCCGCGATTATCCCGACAGCGAATTCACGGATGACATTACGGCCAAGCTCGCGGTTTCGTATCTGGAGGCTGGGCGCGGAGTAGAGGCGGCGGGTGAATTCGAGCGGATCGCCGCGGCCGCGGGCAGCAGTGACGACATTCGACGGGAGGCCCTGTGGAAGGCAGCAGGCCTGTACAAGTCAGGCACTCAACAGCGGGATGAAACACGGGTTCTCAACGATATTATCAAGCGCTACCCGAACCCTATTGCCGAATCCATTGAAGCGCGCCACCGCTTGTTGCAGTTGTCCGAAGCGAGTGGCGATAATGCCGGGCGAGTGGTGCTGCTGGAGGATCTGGTGCGAGTAGATGCGAGCGCCGGTGCGCAGCGATCCGATCGAACCAAATACCTCGCCGCCATAGCATCTCTCGAACTGGCAGAACCAGCACGACGCAGTTTCATGGCGATGAAAATTTCACAACCATTGGCCGCCAGTCTGAAACTCAAGAAGTCGCTGATGGAGGATGTGCTGGCAGCTTACGGTGATGCCGCGGAGTACGGTGTGGCCGAAGTGACTACAGCAGCTACCTTCCGGCTCGCGGAAGCGTACCGGCAAATGGCGGCAGACCTTATGGCCTCGGAACGGCCGGCTGACCTGGATGCAGAGACGTTGGAGCAATATGACTTGCTGCTGGAGGAGCAGGTTTACCCTTTCGAGGAAAAAGCGATTGATCTCTTCAAGGCAAATACCAACCGGGCTGCCGAAGGTGTTTATGACCAATGGGTGAGAAAGAGTTTTGATGAGCTGGCGATCTTGCTGCCGGCACGGTACGCGAAACTGGAGCGCGGTGAAGATGTTGTTACTGGAATTTTCTAGGATCGATCGGTTGCGGTTGACCCGTTATCGGGTAGCGCTGGCCTGTCTCTGCCTGGCGTTCGTCGCTGGCTGCGCGAGTGGGCCTGAGCGCCCGAAGTCATCGGCCGCGACGGTGTCCGGCGATGCGCGGGAGAGTGTCCGCGACATTCCACAGGAAGCCGCTGCCCTGTATGCAAAGGCGGTCGCCTTCATGACCACGGGAGACATTCTTGAGGCGCAGCTGCGTTTCCAGGAGTTTCTGCTGCAGTACCCGGACTACCCGGGCGCACATGTAAACCTGGCCATTATCTACGCTCAAAATGGCAATGATCAGGCCGTGGAGGGCAGCCTGACTGATGCGCTGATTATCGATCCGGAACATCCGGAGGCATTGAACCAACTCGGGATGTTACTGCGGAGACAGGGAAAGTTTTCCGCGGCGGAAGCTGCTTATGAGAGAGCGATTGCCGCAAGGCCGGATTACGCCCTGGCACATTATAATCTGGGCGTCCTGAATGAGCTGTATTTGCGGCATCTGGACGTCGCGCTACTGCATTTTGAGACCTACCAGGCACTTGCCGGCGAAGATAAACAGGTTGAAAAATGGATAGTGGATCTCAAAAGGCGCGTGCAGGCGAATCAACGCACCGCAAATGTGACGGAGTGACAGGAATGAGAGCTATTTTCAGTGGATTATTGTTAATTCTGACATTGACCGCATTTGAGGCACGGGGCCAGGAGGCCGAATCCATCGTTGCGGCCGAGGAAAGCCAGACGTCGGCCACAGAGGAACAGCAGGAAGCAGAGCGTGAACAGCTGGAACCGGGAGTACCCTCCGCGGTGCTTAGTGCCGATGTTCGGCGCGGAACGCGATCAAATCGTGTCATGGACGAGCTGGATCTGGGACGCACGGAGATTACAGGAAACCAGGAATTGCCGACGGTGTTGTACATCGTTCCCTGGAAAAAGTCAGACCCAGGCGACCTGATTGGGAGACCAGTCAACACATTGCTGGATGAAGTTCTGGCACCGATCGACCGAACAGAGTTTGTACGACAGATCGACTACTACAGTGATCTGTACGGTGAGAGCGACAAGTAAGTTAAGCAGTAATTTGATTTGAAAGAGGAGTGATCAAGTGAATATCTTATACGGCATGGTGGACTTTTTTAAACAGGGTGGGATTTTTATGTATCCAATTCTCATCGTGTTTGGTCTCGGCCTGGCGATAGCCATCGAGCGTTGGACGTACCTGACGATGTCAGGAGCCAGCAATCGTGCGTTGTGGAAAAAAATCGTACCGTTTCTGAAAGCCGGTAATTTTCAGGAAGCGGCGGCGGCGACCAGCAAGTCGAAGGCGGCCATTGCCTCGATCATGACCTATGGTCTTTATCGGGTTAAATCGGCGCGCCGCCGGGACGACATCGAAAAAGCCATGGAAGAGAGCATGATGGAGGTGCTTCCGCGGCTCGAGAAACGGACTCATTACCTGGCGATTCTGGCAAACATTTCAACGTTGCTTGGATTGTTGGGCACGATTATCGGCCTGATCAATGCCTTTACGGCGGTGTCGAATGCAAATCCGGCCGACAAAGCGGATCTGTTGTCTGCCAGTATTTCGGTGGCCATGAACACGACGGCATTCGGCCTTATGGCGGCCATTCCGCTGTTGCTGATTCATGCATTGTTGCAGACCAAGACGAATCAGATTGTGGACAGCCTGGAAATGGCCAGCGTGAAGTTCCTGAACGCCATTACCGAACGTCAACTGAAGCCAGCCGGAGCTTGATGCCATGTTGGCTGGTAAAAGACGCCGTCATCGAGACGAAGAGACAACCGAACTCAATATAACGGCGTTCATGAACCTGATGGTGATCCTGGTGCCATTCCTGCTGATGACAGCGGTGTTCTCGCAACTGGCGATTCTTGAATTGAATCTGCCAGGCTCCTCAAGCGAGCCCGCGGATCCGCAGGACCTGACATTTCAACTCGAAGTTACGGTTCGTGACCAGCAAATCGAAGTCGGCGATCGCAATGTCGGCGCGCTCGGAATTTACCCGAATGAGGCCGATGGCTACGATTTCGAGGCATTGAGTGCAAAGTTGGCGGAGATCAAAGCAAGCTACCCGGAAAAAACGGATGCCTCGATTTTGCTCGAGGCCGATATTTCCTATGACACGCTGGTGCAGGTCATGGATCGTGTCCGTGTCGTGGTATCGGTCGAGGATGATGCCATCGTTCGCAAGGATCTTTTTCCGGATATCTCGATCGGCGATGCGCCGATTCTGGAAGAGGGGGCCTGAGTTATGCAAAAGTCACATCGTGCGGCCCGTATGGACAAACGCCACAAGCGCGGCAAGAAAGCGTCTGTTGCCCTGAACCTGGTTTCACTCATGGACATTTTTACGATCCTGGTATTTTTCCTGCTGGTGAATTCGTCAAATGTCGAGGTGTTGCCGAATACCAAAGACATACAGTTGCCGGAGTCAATCGCTGAAGAGAAGGCGAAAGAAACGGTCGTCATCATAATCGGCGAAGAAGACATCATTGTTCAGGGAACGCCGGTGGCGAAGGTGGCCGAGGTCATGTCCCGCACGGGCAATGACATTCCGCAGTTACGTCAGGCGCTGCTTTCGCAAAATGATCGTGTGTTGCGAAAAGAAGCACAGGACGACATAGCCGGTCGTGAGGTAACGATTATGGCTGATAAAGACATTCCGTATCGCCTTTTGAAGAAAGTGATGGCGACCTGTACTGAATCGGATTACGGGCAAATATCACTGGCGGTATTGCAGAAAAGCGCAGACAAACTGGACGGTCTGAGCGCGGCACGGTAGTGCGGCACTTGAACAGGATTTCGCGGTAGGAGTTTCGGCTTGGACATACCATATTACAGAGAGTACGAACTGGCATGGTCGAATGATTCGACGCAGGACCGCAAGTTCCGCCGTCTTCTCGGCATTGTGTTGGGCACGGTCCTGGCGTTAAGTATTGTCTGGCCTTTCATCCCTACTCCCGAACACGATCCCAACGAGATCGAAGAGATCTCGCCCCGTATCGCAAAACTGCTATTGGAGCAACGGCCTCCCCCGCCACCGCCACCAAAGCCGAAAGAACCTGAGCCAGAGCCTGAGCCAGACCCCATCAGTGAGCCGGAGCAGGTGGTGGAGGCACCGCCCGAGCCCGAGCCCGAACCAGAACCAGAACCGATAGATACGACGGCAATTGCTCGCGAGAAAGCGCAGGCGGCCTTGTTGCCCTTCACGGAAGACCTGGCGAAACTTGCTGATAGCGATATTCTGGAGAAAGTAGTGGACAACCGTCCACTGACAACCTCAGTCGGTGAAGCGGCACGCAACGAGCGATCCATGATCACGTCCAAGGTGGGTGCGGCCAGTGGCGGTATCAATACCGCCAGTCTGAGCCGGAATACCGGTGGCACCGGTCTGGGTGGCAGGACAACCACACAGGTTGAGAGTCCGGTTTCATCCGTTGGCGCGGCCGGCGGTGGTGCGCGGCGATCCGGATCCAGTGGTAAGGCGTCCCGAAGTCGCGAGGAAATCGAATTGGTCTTCGATCGTAACAAGGGAGCCATATTCGCGCTGTATAATCGTGCGCTGCGTGCGGACCCGACGCTGGAAGGAAAACTGGTATTGCGTTTGACCATTGAGCCCTCGGGCGCCGTAACCTTCTGTGAGGTCATTTCCAGCGAACTTGATGATCCGGAGCTTGAGCGCAGGCTGGTACAGCGCATCAAGATGTTCCGTTTTGAGGCCAGGGATGTCGAAGCGATTACGACCACCAAGCCGATCGATTTCTTCCCCGCCTGATTGGGAATCCTGGCCATTCTGATCATAATGTTGTGGCCACAGTGTGATTGGCCCACTACAATGCCCCGCAAGAAACTGACGCGATAATCGGAGCTGATAAAGCGCGATTGCGCCGAATTTTGCTCTGTTTCAAACATTTCTACAGAATTTCCAGCGGGGATCTTGCAGTGAAACTAGCTACTTTAAAAACTGGCGGCCGTGACGGTACACTTGTCGTCGTGAGCAAAGATTTATCCAGGTCGATCGCGGTGCCACAAATTGTCGCGACCATGCAGGATGCTCTTGATGACTGGGCCAGTGTCTCGCCGCAACTCCTGGAGGTCGCTGGCAAGCTTGAGAGCGGCACTCTGGACGGAGAAAAGGCCTTTGACGCGACCGAGGCGGCCTCGCCGTTGCCACGCGCCTATCATTGGGTCGATGGCAGCGCCTACGTGAATCACGTCGAGTTGGTCCGCAAGGCACGTGGCGCAGAAATGCCGGACAGTTTCTGGCACGACCCGTTGGTTTATCAGGGCGGCTCAGACACCTTTCTCGGCCCCAGGGAGGAGATTGCGGTTCCCAGTGAGGAGTTCGGCATCGACATGGAAGCGGAGACCGCCGTCATTACGGATGACGTGCCGATGAGTTGCCGTTCTGAAGACGCCGGACAACATGTGAAGTTAATGATGATCGTCAATGACGTGTCGCTGCGCAATCTGATTCCAGCCGAGCTTGGAAAAGGTTTTGGTTTCTATCAGTCGAAGCCCTCCACGGCGTTCTCGCCGGTTGCGGTAACGCCTGATGAACTCGGCGATTCCTATGCCGATGGGAAGTTCAGTCTTCCCTTGACAACGACCCTGAATGGGGAAATTTTCGGCCAGCCGGAATGTGGTGTGGACATGACCTTCGATTTTAATCAACTCATCGCGCACGTCACCAAAACCCGGCGACTGGGTGCGGGCACAATCATTGGATCAGGGACTATTTCAAATTACGATCGTTCCAAGGGGTCGAGTTGCATCGCCGAAAAGCGCATGTTGGAAACAATTGAGTCAGGTAAACCTTCTACTCCGTTCATGAGTTTTGGTGACACTGTGCGAATCGAGATGCTGGACAAGAATGGCGCCAGTATCTTTGGTGCGATTGAGCAGCAGGTAGTGAAGTCCTGAAAAGCCTGTCTCGTCTGGGACTCCACCTGGACGGGTTCGTCACGATCCAGTCCGAGTTCCTCTAGCGGCATTGTTTCGAGCGGACCGCACGCAGCTCTCTGAGCTGCGAGCGCCATTTTTCACCCTGCGCGCGAGTGTATCCCTGCCGCATTTTTGATTCGACTTTGCGAATTTTCTGTTTGGTTTTCTCACATTCTGCTTTTGGGCAGTAGTTGTGCGCGTTGACCGTCGACATCAGCAGGACGGCACAGATTATGGTGGCAAGAATTTCCCGCATTGTTTCCCTTTCCCTGTCCGGGTGAAGGGTCACAATAGGGTGGAATTCACCCGCAGCGCAGTACTCATAATCAGGCAGTATGGCGAGTTTTGCCGGACTCAGTGAGTGATCTGGTATTCTGCTTCGGCATTGCCACCTGAGGCGCAGTTAGTATGACAGTGGTTGTTCATGAATAGTCTGACGGGTCCTACCGCCGCGCTATCAATTGTTCTCGCGGTGATATTGTGGGGCCTGGCAACCTGGCTGGATGGGGAGAGAAACGTACCCGACACGGGTTCGGTTGAGGCTGTGCAGGCTTTTGCCGACGAGGTGACATCGGATAGCACACTGCGCAGTGACGGCGTGCTACAGAGTTGTCGCGAGGCCGAAAATTCGATCCGTCAGATCGTTGACGAGTCCCAATATTGCAACGTAGATGATGACTGTACAATTTTTGATTACGGTTATCCGATCCAGTGTCTGACGTCTGTTGCAAAATCAGAAATAACGACATTGCGCAAGGAATACGACAAATATCAACAGAGCTGTGAATACCGTGTGTACTACGATTGTCCGTCCGAACCGTTGCATCGAGAAGCCGTTTGTCGCCGCAACCATTGCGTCGTAGTTTTGCAAACGATCGACCAGCTCAGGGATGCGACACTCAATCACATTGGGGTCGAACGAGAAAAGTGAGCGTGCCGCGTGTCGAGCTAACCCGTGGTTTGAAACCCATCGTGCGCTTCGATGCTGAAACGCTCATTCTGGGTAGTTTACCGAGTGAGCGATCCATTCAAAGCGGCGAGTACTTTGCGCATCCGCGCAATGTCTTCTGGCGCATCATGGGAAAGCTGGTCGATGCAGGCCCGGAGCGCGGTTATTCGGATCGGGTCGAGCAAGTACTGCTCAAGCGCCTGGCTATTTGGGATGTGCTTGCCGCCGCAGTGCGTCCGGGCAGCCTCGATGCGGCCATTCAGCGAGAGACGGCGCAGCCCAACAATTTTCCGGACTTTCTGCGGGACCATCCGGCTATCCAGCAGGTCTGTTTTAACGGGCAAAAAGCAGCCGGTATGTTCGATCGCCTGGTACTGCCTGACATCGGAACGCGGGCAGATAACATTCGTTTTGTGACATTGCCATCGACCAGCCCGGCACATGCGGCGATGAGTTTTGAGCAGAAGTTGAGCGAGTGGTCTGTTGTTACGAAGCGGAACAAAGCCGAAATCGTTCGTGGCTAGCGAAAATCAGAGAGTGGAGATTGGTAGCAATCGCGCCTATGGCGGCAAGCGCTGACGTGAAGTTCTCTGGACAAACCGGGCAGTGAAGGAATACATTCCAGCGCTGGGCGAAAGGTCTGCCCAGCACTTAAACAATAAGAAAAACAGCCCATCGTTTTGGTGCGCTGAATCAGAAAAGGAAAACGAGCATGATCGGATACATAACACTGGGTACCAACAAATTTGATGAAGCGGCTGATTTTTATGATGCATTGCTGGGGGAACTCGGAGCGGGTCGATTTATGGAGGCCGACAATTTCATCGCCTGGGCAACGGCTCCGGGAACACCGGCTGTCTCCATCATCCGGCCGGCTGATGGCAAAGAAGCCTGTGTCGGTAATGGCACCATGATCGCGCTGGTCGTCGATTCCACGGAGAAGGTGGACTCATTGCATGCAAAAGCGCTGGAGCTTGGCGGTACCGATGAAGGTGCACCGGGCTTGCGCGGCGATACTTTTTACGTGGGCTATTTTCGCGATCTGGATGGCAACAAGCTGAATGCTTTTTGCATGATAGAAGCGTAGAGACTATTTTCCTTCCAGGACCACCTGGATTTTGTCCGAGCCCGGTGGTCCTTTAAAGTGTGCATATTGATGCAACCTGCTGAGCGGGTTGCGGTCCAATCCAAACACCAGGCTGACCAGGATAACCAATGACCAACAGGAACTCATGGCTGAGAAGCGAATTACCGCAACTTCTGTTCCTCGTCCTTTTCGTTTTTGCCGCGCGTTCTTCACTGGCGGACCACTATCTGGTGCCGACCGGGTCGATGGAGGAAACGATACAGATTGGTGATCGTGTCTTTGTTGATAAAATGGTTCACGGCCTGCGCGTGCCTTTTACCAAAATTGAGATCACTGGCGGGAGGGATGTTGCCCGAGGCGAAGTCGTTATTTTCGATTCACCGCAAAATGGCACGCGACTGATCAAGCGTATTGTCGCCGTTGGCGGTGATCGTGTATCGATCCGGAATGGCCACATCACGATCAACGGGATACCGCTGGTTACGGAGTCTTCGGCGGAAAAATTCGGCACGCGAAAAGCGTATCTCAATCTGCGCGATGGTGGTGGCCCCGATCACTATATGGAACAAATTCCGGACGGCATGTTGCTGGCGATTGGCGATCATCGTGGTAACAGTCTGGACGGTCGCTTTTTTGGTCTGATATCCGAAGACGACATCTATGGCAGGGCGGTTGCAATTTACTACCGTCGCGGTGCTGCTTTCGTTTGGAAACCCCTTTAGCGGGTTGTTGATCCGGTTCGGCCTGGGCGCGAACCAGGAGCCCGCCTCCCGGGTGTCGCGTTCCTGCGGCGGGCCATCGTAGCGGCGCTGATGGGTAGTTCTATCGACCATTCGGACAATCAACGCGCCTCACAATGCGCTGTCACCCGTTTCTCCGGTCCGAATCCGAATGACCTGTTCCAGGTTTGTAACGAAAATCTTTCCGTCGCCGACTTTGCCGGTTTTCGCACTCATTACAATCGATTCGATGGTTTCGTCAAGTCGGTCATCGGCGACGGCAACCTCGATTTTTGCTTTGGGCAGAAAATCCACGACATACTCGGCGCCGCGATAGAGTTCCGTGTGGCCACGTTGCCGGCCGAAACCCTTAACCTCGCTCACGGTCATACCCTGGATTCCGACTTCGCTGAGCGCATTGCGAACGTCATCGAGGCGAAACGGTTTGATAATGGCGGTGACAAGTTTCATAGATTATTCCCGTAGTGTGACGAGGCTTGCGGCGGCATTATACGATTTACAGCATCACCGTGCCGCCATCGACCATGATGGTCTGGCCGGTGGTCATTTTGCTGTAGTCGCTGGCCAGATACAGTACCGCACCGACGATGTCTTCGGCCTGCAGCGGATTCCTGATCGCCTGTTGCAGCAACGTAACTTCGATGACCTTGTCACGTTTGTCGCCAAACACTTCGGACGTTGCGTCGGTATCGACGACGTTTGGGGCGACGGAATTGACGCGGATGCCATGACGGCCCACTTCCCGCGCCAGTCCACGAGTCAGGCCAAGAACGGCGGCTTTGGATGCCGTGTAATGCAAGCCGTTCGGCATACCGTAGGTGGCGGCCAGTGAGCTGATATTAATAATGGATCCGGCCTGCTGTTCTTGCATCGCGGGAAACACGGCTTTGCAACATTGCCACAGGCCTTTGACGTTAACATTCATCGTCCGGTCCCACTCGTCCTCGTCCAGGCGTTCGAACGGTTGAAAGGTCAGGCTGCCGTAGAGGCCCGCGTTATTGACCAGTACGTCGATGCGTCCAAATTTCGCTATTACGGCGTCAGCCATTTCGCGTGTGCTATCGGCACTGGTGACGTCGGTTTTGGCAGCCAGCCCCTGCTGGCCTTCCTGTTCGATAACCGCAAGTGTCTCCGAGCAGTCACGAAGATCGTTTACGGCAACATTGGCCCCAAGCCTGGCGAATTGCCTCGCATACTCCTGGCCCAGTCCACGTGCCGCACCTGTGATAACCACTGTTTTTCCCGAAAAGTCCACCCATCGTTCTCCCGTTTGCGAGTTGCCGTGCTACGGCGGCCGCTGAGAACCCTGAATATCACCTTGTCGTCATTCAGGCAATCCGGACTTCGCCCTCGCCAGCAGGTGCGGTGGCGCGTGGCTCGTCGTACCATGGGTTCTTAGCGGCTGCAAAATTTCATTGAAAAACGTAAACACCTTTATTATGAGTAACTTACAAAATTTTCTGTATGAGCGGGAAGGTCTGCGTTACAACGGGGCGGCGCTGTCATACGTGCTGGTCGCCTATATCGCCGGGTTTGCGGGTCTTTTCAGCGACCGTTTATTCGTTGCTCTTGCCGCAATGCTGTTGCTGGCTCATTCGATGATCATATCGGCCTACCTGGTACACGAGTGTGGGCACAACATGGTGTTTCGAAAGAGTCAGCACAATACGACTCTAGGGCGGATTCTGATCTGGCTCTGTGGCGCTTCCTACGGTACCTATGAAGATATTCGCTACAAACATTTTCGACACCACATCGACAATGACGATGTCGTCTGGTTCGACTACGAGCATTTCTTCAAAGAACATCCGAAGACTCTGGGTCTCACCCGGTTCCTTGAATGGTTCTATATCCCCGCACACGATCTGATCATGCATTTCATTATGATCTTCACGTCATTCCTCATCCCGCAAAGACGCCAACAGCGACGCCGTAATGTCACGGTTATTCTGCTTCGTGGCGGTGTTTTCATTGCATTACTGTTGTGGGTGCCAGGAGTTGCCGTTTTGTATGCAGTGGCCTACATGCTGATGATGACGGTATTGCGCTTCATGGACAGCATCCAGCACGACTACAGTTACAGCCTGACACTTTTTGATGCGTCGAAATCGCCACGCAAAGGGGACGTTGCCTGGGAACAGGAGCATACGTTCAGTAATCCGCAGTCATTCAATACGGTATGGCTGAATTGGCTGACACTGAACTTCGGTTTTCACAATGCGCACCATGCCGATATGACGGTGCCCTGGTACGGCCTGCCCGCGAAACATCGTGAGCTTTTCGGCGACAACCCCGAGAAAGTCGTACCGCTATCCGCTCAACTGAAAATATTTCACAAGCAACGCGTCAGGCGGATCGTTGGTAATCACGATGAAGCTACGCCGAGCGGGCATGACTATCTTATTGCTGCGAGAAAAGCCGAGGTTTACGGTGGTAATGCGGCTTCTTTCCTGACCTCATTCTAGAAGTGAACCGGTAAGAGCGGGCATGCAGACTCTGCAAATTTTTCAGTCCTTGTGGGCCATGGAATCGCGGCTTCCTGGCGTGCCCGAACAATCGATGCGCGACAACTTCGAGAAGGCAGCCGCGGCCGGATTTGCGGGTCTTTGTATTGATCTGGGCGCGAGTGAAATAGAGCAATTCCGTGCCACTGGCCCGTTGTACAAAGAGTTCAAACTCGGCTGCATGGTGAATGCATTTCCCGAGGAAGTGCAGGACTTGATGCCTGTGCTGGAGCTGGCGAGCGAATTCGATGCATGCATGGTCAACGTAATTGGTGGTGTTATGCCGCTCGACGTAGCCGCGGCGGTTCCGCTTGTGAACCAGTGGATGCGCAATGCGGAATCCATTGGCATGCCATTGCTCTTTGAAACGCACCGTGACAGCCTGCTTAACGATCTTTTTTTCACGCTGCAGTTGATGGATCAAGTGCCGGACATGCGCTTGTGTGCCGATCTTTCGCATTTTGTGATTGATCGGGAGTTTCGCATGCCTGTTCCGAGCCGTGACCAGGAGTACATCCACAAGATATTAAGTCGTTCGGACTGCTTCCAGGGTCGCGTCGCCAACCGTGAGCAGATTCAGATCCAGATCGACTTCCCACAACATCAGGAGTGGGTCGCCCAATTCAAGGCCTGGTGGGAAGAGGGCCTGCGCCTGTGGCGGCGCAGGAATGACGAGGATGCAACGCTCGTGTTTTTGTGCGAATTGGGGCCGCGACCGTATGCCATTACCGATGGCCAGCAACGAGAACTGTCCGACCGCTGGGAAGAGGCCTTGACGATCAAGCGTTGGGTTGAACAAATCTGGTCCAGCCTGGACGCAGAGTCGGATGATGGCCGGTAAGTTTGAATCGGCCGCATGGCATGCGGCCATTGCTGACGCGATTCGAGCCGATTGCGAAGCAACACTCACCGATGCTCTGGTGCGCTCGATAAGTCTGATTGTGAACCATGAAGGCACCTGTCTGATCGCATTTCACAGTGATGCGAGGCCAGAGGTCCTGCATCACACGCTGGAACCGGCGGGGCGCAAGCATTATCTTGAGCGCTATCTGGCCGGACCCTATCTTCTGGACCCGCTCTATCAGCTGGCCATGCGTAAAACCAAGCCCAGCCTGTGTCGATTTCGCGATGAATTGCCGGATCGATTTCGCTCGAGTGAGTACTATCACCAGTATTGTGAACGCACACATTTGCTGGATGAAATGGATTTCCTGGCAGCGGTGTCCGAAGCAACTACGCTCGTGATGGTGGTGGGTCGACGTGCCCGAATGTTCACCCGCGCCGAGCTGCGTTCCCTCGAAATCATTGAACCCGCGGTCCAGGCCTGTTTGCAACGGATCTGGTCAATGCACCATGGTCACGGTCGGAGGAAAACAGTGGATGAGGTTCACCGCCGCCTGACCGAGTGTTTTGATGGATTTGGCCAGTCGTTGCTGACCCGGAGAGAAAGCCAAATCAGCCAGCTGCTCCTGCGTGGCCACTCGACGAAGTCAGTGGCACAAGAACTCAAGATCGCTCCCGGGACCGTCATCGTTCACAAGCGAAATCTCTTCAGCAAACTGGGCATCAGTTCCCAGTACGAACTGTTCTCGTTGTTCATAGACGAGTTGAGCGCCTGATCTCATTCTGTAGTAATCGCTCCCAATACCACGGAATAGGTATGTTGCTGCGCTTGCCGACAACGGAGAATGTCGGGCAGGAGGATTGATAAAATGTACACTTTTGATTTCGGGCTGGGCGAGAACGTGGACATGCTGCGTGACGCCGTTAGCGCGTTCGCTGCAGAGCGCATTGCGCCGCGTGCGCATGCTATTGATCAGAACAATCAGTTTCCCCGTGACCTTTGGCCCGAACTGGGCGACATGGGATTGTTGGGCATTACGGTGGCGGAGCAATATGGCGGTTCCGACCTCGGCTATCTTGCCCATGTTGTGGCGATGGAAGAAATCAGTCGGGCGTCCGCGTCGGTCGGTCTTTCCTACGGTGCGCATTCGAATCTGTGCGTCAATCAATTGCATCGCTGGGGCAGCGAAGAACAAAAGCAGAAATATCTACCGGCCCTGATATCGGGGCAGCATGTTGGTGCTCTGGCCATGAGTGAGGCCGGTGCGGGATCAGATGTTATGGGCATGCGTACGCGTGCCGTCCT
>CAYUOY010000057.1:0-22300 GCA_964446495.1 uncultured Woeseiaceae bacterium
AACCTGTTTCGAATCGCGGGAGCTGATGCGGATGCGCTCGGCAAAGAGCCCGTGCCGCCGCCCGCCATTCCCGACAACGCGAGCGACAAGGATATCGAGGATGTCATCTGGAAACAGCTGATGACCTGCTACGATCCGGAGATCCCCGTTAACATCGTCGATCTCGGCCTGATCTACCGCTGTGAGGTATCACCGTTACCGAACGGGCAACGATCCGTCAGTGTCGACATGACATTGACGGCACCCGGATGTGGCATGGGTGAAATTCTGGTGCAGGACGCGCAGGAGAAAATCGCAGTCATCCCTACTATCGAAAACGTAACGGTTGATCTCGTCTTCGACCCGCCGTGGAACCAGAGCATGATGTCGGACGAGGCGAGGCTGCAAACCGGATTGATGTAGACTGTAGTGCCATGAAGTCGATTACCCTTCTCCGCCACGCGAAATCGAGCTGGAATCACGCCGGTTTGACCGATCGGGATCGCCCGCTCAACAATCGCGGTGAGCGAGACGCGCCGGTCATGGGCAGCAGGCTTGCTGAGCAGGATATCCGGCCCTCACTTATTCTAAGCAGTCCTGCCACGCGGGCCTGGACGACGGCCCGAATCGTTGCCGAGAACATGAATTACCCCAGAGAATTCCTGCAACGAGATGATCGTTTGTACGCCGCGAGTGTCGACACCATCTTTGATGTGATCGGCGATCAGGATCCCGGTTTCAATAACATCATGATTGTTGGCCACAACCCCGGCCTGACACAATTCGCCAACCTGCTGATACCCGATGTCACGCCGAACCTTCCCACCTGTGGTGTGGTCTCGGTAGTCATTGATGCCGATGACTGGGACCGTCGAACCTGGCCCGATGCAACGCTGGTTCTTTTCGACTACCCGAAACGCGGCGACTAGCCAGGGCTGGATTCCTGTCTTTTACATCAGTGCCTCACTCGTCTCCAAGCGCCAGCAGACCCGTATCGCCGCCAACGGCCGCGACGTTGTTGCTCACCGAAAATTCGGTGGCAAATCGCAGCAAGTAATTCGGCCCACCCGCTTTCGGCCCGGTGCCGGATAGTCCCCGGCCCCCAAACGGTTGGGCGCCCACGACAGCGCCAACCATATTCCGATTGATATAGATATTGCCTGCACCTGATCGCGCCACGAATGCCCGCACGCGACTATCGATTCTGCTGTGCAAGCCCATCGTCAAACCGAAACCGGTGGCGTTTACGGCATCCATTGCTTCCTGCATGCTTTTCCCCTGATACCGCAACACGTGCAGGACCGGACCAAAAACCTCCTGTGTCAGCGAGTCCATCGCATCAATTTCCAAGGCCACCGGCGCGAAGAATGTCCCCCCGGACAATCCCGCTGGTACCTCACAGCGATGGATCAAGCGGCTCTTTGCTGACATTGTGTCCACATGTTGCTGCAGATTCGCCAGCGCGTCTGCGTCTATGACCGGTCCCACATCGGTGGCCAGATCCGCCGGGTCACCCATCACCAGTTCCTGCATGTGACCCTGCAATAACTCAATCACTCGCGGTGCAATATCTTCCTGCACACACAAGACACGGGTTGCGGAACACCGCTGGCCCGCGCTGTTGAAAGCCGAATGAACGACATCGAGGACAACCTGTTCGGGCAATGAGGAACTGTCGGCAAACAGTGCATTTTGCCCTCCGGTCTCTGCAATCAAAACAGCAATCGCGCCAGGTCGTGCTGCAAGTGTCTGGTTGATGTTTCGTGCCGTGACGTTCGAACCCGTGAACGCCACACCCGCAACGCTTGGTAGCGCTACAGCATATGCCCCGATCTCCTCGCCATCGCCCGGCAGGAAATGCAGGACATCGGCAGGAACGCCCGCCTCAAGCAGCAATTCGATCGCACGAAAAGCGACCAGTGGCGTCTGCTCCGCTGGTTTGGCCAAAACGGCATTGCCGGTCACGATGGCAGCCGCGATCTGGCCGGTGAATATGGCCAGTGGGAAATTCCATGGGCTAATGCAAACGAATACACCACGGGCTTTGAGTCCCAGTGAATTGCACTCACCGCTGGGACCAGGGAGTTCGAGTGGCTCCGCGAAATGCTTACGCGCTTCAACGGCATAGTAGCGAAGAAAATCGATGGCCTCGCGCAGTTCCGCCAGCGAATCTTCAACCGTCTTGCCGGCCTCTTTGACGCATAACGCCATTAATTCGGCCCCATGCTGCTGATAAAGATCGGCGGCGCGCAGCAATACGTCCGCTCGATCGCCCACAGCGGTTCTATCCCAGTCGAGCTGTGCACTGACAGCCACGGCCATGGCCTCGTCGACCATGCTCTGGTCGGACTGCATGCAACTGCCTACGATCTCCGAGGTGTCTGCCGGATTCAAAGTCTCTACGGGCCGGCCCTCGAGATACTGACCGCCAACAATGGGTCTTGCGACAACGCTCTGCCGTAGCGAGCGATCCATGCGGGCCAGCAAATCTGCCGTCACACCACGATCCGGAAGATTTATTCCCGCCGAATTGTCACGCTGTTCACCGAACATTTCGCTCGGTGCCATTATCCGCGGATGCGGTTGGAACGCGGCCTCGCGACTCCGGCTTATCGGGTCGGCAATGATGTCTTCTATTTCGATGTTCTCATCGAAAATCCGATTGACGAATGACGTGTTGGAACCATTTTCAAGCAAGCGCCGAACCAGGTACGGCAACAGGTCCTCATGGCTGCCAACCGGTGCATAGACCCGGCAGGCACGGCCGTATTTGTCAGGATCAATGATTTGCCCATACAATTCTTCTCCCATGCCATGCAAGCGTTGAAACTCAAACGAATTTCGTTTGCCAGCAAAGTGCAGGATGCTGGCCATGGTGTGGGCATTGTGGGTCGCAAATTGCGGGTATATCTGCTTTTCAGCATTGAACAGCAATCGGGCGCACGCCAGGTAAGAAACGTCCGTATGAGACTTGCGCGTAAACACGGGATAGCTCTCCAGCCCGAGTTCCTGAGCGATTTTTATTTCAGCGTCCCAATACGCCCCCTTGACCAGTCGCACCGGAATGCGGCGGCCACCCTCGGCCGCCAGGTCGATCAGGAACCGAGTCACATCGGTCGCCCGTCGCTGGTAGGCCTGAACCACCATACCCAGCCCTTCGTAGCCTGCCATCGCCGGATCACGATAGACTCGTTTTAGTATGTCCAGCGACAACTCGAGTCGTTCAGACTCCTCAGCATCAATCGTCAATGCGATGCCAAGTCCTTTGGCCTGCTCGCACAATTGCAGGACGCGCGGCAGCAGTTCCCGCATGGCGCGAGCATATTGCGTGTACGCGTATCGTGGACTCAAGGCCGACAACTTGACCGAAATACTGGGCGCAGAATAAATATCCGCAGCGTCAGATGCCTTGGCACCTATCTTCGTGATCGCATCGACATAAGCATCGAGATAGCGCTTCGCGTCGCTTGCCGTCACCGCGGATTCACCGAGCATGTCGAACGAGTATCTGAAACCGCGTCCGCTCTTCTTTTCCGAACGCACCAGTGCCTCGTCAATCGTGCGCCCCATGACGAATTGATGGCCCATGATGCGCATAGCCTGGCGCATCGCCGCTCGAATCACCGGCTCGCCCAGCCGACCCGCGAGTTTGCCGAGGTATTGTGTCGGCTGCCGGGTCGCGACCGAGTCGAGCTGCAACACCTCGCCGGTCAGCATCAAGCCCCAGGTGGAGGCATTGACGAACAATGAATCGCTCGCGCCCAGATGTTCCTTCCAGTTGGCGGAGGTCAGCTTATCGGCAATCAGTCGGTCGGCCGTGTCAGCGTCGGGAATTCGCAGCAACGCTTCTGCAATACACATGAGAAGCACGCCTTCTCGTGACGACAAATCGTATTGCTGCAAAAATGCGTCAATGCCACCGTCGCTGGCCGACTGCTTGCGTACCGCTCTGACGAGGCTGGCGGCAGTTTCCTGGATCACCGGCCAGCGGCTCGAGCCACCGTCAGCCGTTTCAACCAGGCTCTCTACCAGAGTGGCTTCATCATGCAGGTAATGCTGATTGATATTCCCCAGTGGCTGCAAACTGATCGACGACTGCTCGGCGAACTTCATTATATAAAACCTCTTTTTTTTTGTTTTATTACAATAATTAATGAGCGATTATTAATCTGTTTTCTATTCTCTGTTTCGAGCTCTCAACTTGCGCCGGGTGTGCTTGTCTGGTCGCCCCGGGGTACGCGGCATTTGCAAGCGGTCGCGACGAATACGACTGAGAATTTCTTCCCGATCCCGTTGCGACTCCGCAGACTCTTCATAACAGGCCCGCGCTTCGGCCGCCGGTCCTCGTCGCGCCGGTATCGCCACAACGGTCAGCAAATACGGCAACTGATCGCGAGTCAGGCTGATAACACTGCCCTCACTGATCCGATACCCGGGTCGGATGCGCTCGCCGCCTACTTTGACATGCCCGCCCAATACAGCGGCTGTAGCAAGACCGCGAGTCTTGAAAAAACGCACCCTCCACAACCACTTGTCTATGCGTTCCGACGGGGAAGATTCACCCGTCATCTTGATGCTTTTTTCACAGGCTACCTCCCACATACCCGGCACTGATATACTTTGCGACCTTTTCTAGCCGAGAGCAAACTCGTGACTGCGAATCTTCTCACATCACTTGCCGAACAAACCGAATCGCTAAAAGATCAGGGTCTTTACAAGAAAGAGCGGCTCATCAAAGGGCCTCAACAAGCCTCAATTTGTGTGCAAGATGGCGACGATACACACGAAGTCATCAACCTTTGCGCCAACAATTACCTTGGCCTCGCCAATCACCCGAGTATTGTGGCGGCCGCGCACCAGGCGCTTGACGACTATGGCTACGGCATGGCCTCTGTTCGCTTTATTTGCGGGACACAAGATATTCACAAGCAGCTCGAAGAGCGGATCAGTCGCTTTCTGGGCACCGAGGACACGATTCTCTATCCATCCTGCTTCGACGCCAACGGCGGACTGTTTGAGACTATTCTCAGCACCGAGGATGCCATCATCAGTGATGCACTCAATCATGCCAGCATCATCGATGGTGTGCGTCTGTCGAAAGCACAGCGGTTTCGATACAAGAACGACGACATGGAAGATCTTGAAGCGCAATTGAAGGCCGCCGCCGATTGCCGTGAAAAACTGATCGTCACGGATGGCGTTTTCTCGATGGATGGCACAATCGCGAACCTTGCGGACATTTGCGATCTGGCCGATCGATACGGCGCGATGACCATGATCGATGACTGTCATTCCACCGGGTTCCTGGGAGACACGGGGCGTGGCACGCATGAGTATCGTCACGTCATGGGTCGTATCGACATTATAACCGGCACCCTGGGCAAGGCTCTTGGCGGCGCATCTGGCGGGTTCACGTCGGGCCGTAAGGAAATCATAGCCTGGCTGCGACAACGGTCGCGGCCGTACCTGTTCTCCAATTCCGTTGCGCCGGTGATCGTCGCCGCCTCCCTGGCCGTTCTGGATCTGCTGGAAAGTGATTCATCACTGCGGGTTCGGTTGCACGAAAACGCCGCCTATTTTCGCGATCGAATGTCGGCGCTTGGTTTTGACCTGCGGCCCGGTGAGCATCCCATCATTCCGGTCATGCTCGGAGATGCGAAACTCGCTACAGAAATGGCCGATCGTCTCCTGACCAAAGGCATCTACGTCATAGGGTTTGCCTTTCCAGTGGTACCCAGGGGCCAGGCCCGCATCCGCACCCAGATGTCGGCCGGACTCACGCGTGAGCAACTTGATCAGGCGGTTGACGCGTTCGCCTCTGTCGGTCGCGAACTCGGAGTCATCCCGTCATGAAAGCGCTGGTCAAGGCAAAAGCAGAGCGTGGCATCTGGCTCGAGGATATCCCCAAGCCGGATATCGGACACAATGATGTACTCATCAAAATCAAACGTACCGCTATCTGTGGCACCGACATTCATATCTACCAGTGGGACGACTGGGCCCGCAAGACCATTCCGGTTCCGATCGCCATCGGGCATGAATTTTCCGGCGTTGTCGTTGATTGTGGCAGCGAAGTTCGTGGCTTTACCATCGGCGATCGGGTGTCGGCGGAGGGACACATAACCTGTGGTGTTTGCCGAAACTGCCGTGCCGGCAGACGGCACTTGTGTATCAATACCCTCGGCGTGGGCGTGGATCGGGCGGGTGCTTTCGCCGAGTATCTGAGTGTTCCTGCTTTCAATGTATTCAAGCTGCCAGACGTTATTTCCGACGACATGGCCGCCATTCTCGATCCACTCGGCAATGCCACACACACCGCCCTTTCGTTCGATCTCGTCGGCGAAGACGTTCTCATCACCGGGGCTGGGCCCATCGGCATCATGGCCGTTGCCATCGCCAGATTTTCCGGTGCCCGCCACATTGTCATTACCGACATAAACGACTACCGGCTCGACCTCGCTCGCAAAGCCGGCGCCTCGGTCGCCCTCAATGTCACCAGCGGCTCAATTGACGACACCATGCGCGACCTCGGCATGGAGGAAGGCTTCGACGTGGGCATGGAAATGTCCGGCAACCCCTCCGCGTTTCGCGATTTGCTGCGAACCATGCATCACGGGGGCAATGTAGCCTTGCTGGGCATCCCCCCCGGAGAAATGGCCATCGACTGGACCGAGATCATATTCAAGGGACTCAATCTGAAAGGCGTCTATGGTCGGGAAATGTTTGAGACCTGGTACAAGATGTCGAGCATGCTTCAAAGCGGACTGAACATTAAGCCCGTCATTACGCACCACTTTTCGATCGACGAGTTCCAGCCTGCTTTCGATTTAATGGAATCCGGACAGTCAGGCAAGGTGATTCTAAGCTGGGAGTAAGAAAATACGAACTGATCGTCTAATTTGTCAATGACCCTTGACATATAGTAAATGATGCTATACATTGCGTATCTATCAAGCATACTTTACATATTGACAATGAGGATTGACATGATGACAAATGACGAATCACCGCGCAGGGGCTTGTTTGACGTGATGCGAAGCTGCTCGGGAACCCAGCAGGATCAACGCAATAGCATGCGTTTTACCCTGTGGTCGCTGGCCTGGGCGATCACCTATGTGGGCGCTCACTGGACCCTGAAGTCCGACATGGTTCTTTCGACTCCGCTGATCTGGCTGCTGGCGGTTACGCCGATAGCAATCATGATTATCGCCGTTTTCTCCTATATGCACTTCCTGAGCAACGCGGACGAGTTATTGCAGAAAATTCAGCTACAAGGTCTCGCCATGGGATTTGGCGCGGGAGTCGTCTTCATAACCGGCTATCAGCTGCTCGAAGCTGCGGGCGCCCGTGAAATGCAAACGGACCACCTCCTGGTCCTGATGATGTTCAGCTGGGTTGCCGGTCAGTTGCACGGCGCGTGGCGTTACCGATGAAAAATCGACTGCGGGTATTGCGAGCTGAGCGGGAGTGGTCCCAGGCATCGCTCGCCGAACAACTTAATGTATCTCGCCAGACCATCAACGCCATCGAAACCGGTAAGTATGACCCTGGCCTGCCGCTGGCTTTTAAGATCGCGCAACTCTTCTCGCAACAAATTGAGGAGGTTTTCGATCCCGGCGACTAGCCAGGTCGGGCTGTGTCAGAATATCTGGCAATGGCCGCCCAATGGACCGGGCCATCCGTCATCGCTGTCATGGTCCCTTTATTGCGAGCCCGGGTACAAACTGCCGCTTCGCTTCTCGTGCAGACGCAGCGGCAGCGCAGAAAACGATTCACTCCATCGTACAGAAACAATACGAGTACATTCCCTTCGGGTCGTTGAATCGCAACAGGGGTGACACAGTGGTTTCAAACATGCCGGCCAGACGTTCCAGGGAGGAGTCACGTCGGGCCAGGCTAGCCAGGTCGATACCGACCCAGCTCGCGCTGCTCATTAAATCCAGTGCAAGCTGCTCAGTTGGGCTCACTGACTTTTCGATGTAAATCGTGCCGTAGCCATCCTCCTCAAGTCCTGCGAGTTCGGCAGCCATGGCAATCGAAAATTCCAGCCCGCCAAGGCCATCGATCAGGCCAAGCTCCAGCGCGTCCCGGCCGGTCCATACCTGTCCCTGTGCGACCGTATCGACTGCTGCTTTCTCCATGTTGCGGTGACTCGCCACCATGCTGATGAACGTATCGTAGCCACGATTGATAATGGTTTGTATGAGTTGTCTGGCGTCGTCTGACATCTCTCGATCCGGCCGAAACTGGCCGGCCCAAACTGTCGACCCGACCCCATCGGTGGTAATGCCAACCGTATCGAGTGCGCGCTGAAACGTCGGAAACATGCCAAACACGCCAATGGAACCGGTGATGGTCGTCTCGCGCGCATAAATCCTGTCGGCGGCCATGGATATCCAGTAACCACCAGACGCCGCAACGCTGCTCATGGAAGCAACCACCGGTTTTCCTGCGTCACGCAATGCCTCGATTTCATTGCGAATCTGTTCCGATGCGAAGGAGCTGCCGCCCGGGCTGTCGACCCGCAGCACGACGGCCTTTATGGAGTCATCTCTGGCCGCCTTGCGCAAGAGCTTGGCCGTCGACTCACCACCTATCGTCCCGGGTGACTGCGATCCATTCAGTATCTCGCCGGACGCGACGACAACGGCAACATTGGTTTTCGCTGAGTTGGGCCCATCCAGCAGCCGCATCTGTGCCAGGTAGTCACCCAGACCAGCCGCCTGGTAACCGCGAAAACTGTCTTCGTCATCCCCTGCATATTCCGCCACAATAAGCTGCAACTCGGCCCTGGTGACCAGTTCGTCAACGAAACCCAGATTCACGGCAACTTGCGCCATATCGTCTGCGTTTTCACTCAGATGAACCAGCAGGTTGTTCGCAAAATCATCCACGGCGCCAGGCTCAAGATTTCTGGCGGCTACGATATCGGATTGGTACTTGCCCCACAGCTGGTCAATCAGACGCGATCGGGAGGAACGATCCTCTGCGGACATATCGGTACGCAGGTACGGCTCAACCGCCGACTTGTGGGTCCCTACACGGAAAATATTCCAGTCAATTTTGAGTTTGTCGAGTGCCCCTTTGAAATAGTTTGTATACATGCCAAATCCCTGTGGCCAAAACAAGCCATCGGGATGCATGTATACGCCGCTCGCGTGCGCCGCCAGGTAGTAGGCGCCCTGGCTATAGGAGCTGGCCGTCGCGATCAGCGGTTTGCCCGACTCGCGGAATTCATCGATAGCATTCGCAACCCGCTCAAGCTTGCTCATGCCACTGCCGCCGAGGCGGTCAAGCTCCAGTACCACTACCTTGATACGGTCGTCTTCTTTGGCGTAGGACAAACCGTCGATCAGGTTCTGTATCAGCGTCTGCGGTTTCGCCTCACCCATGAGTTCCTCGACTGCCCTGTCATAGGGATCGCCGTCCAGTTGTTCAACGAGCCCGCCGACCGGCGCGATGATCAGTGCGGCCTGGCTCGGTATCGGAGGAGCCGTGGATGACAACGCCCCGAGAACGAGTGCAAATAAAAATAGCAAGACGAGAAGATGCAAAGTCTTGCGCAATCCATTTGCGGCGCGCCAGAGCATTGAAAAAAAGGATTTTAATGATTTACCAATGGCCAAGTTTCTCTCCTGATACCCGTGTTGTATCGCTTTGGATACCCCTGAATTCGATCCTGCCACGCTTCGAATGTTCCCGCGAGCGCCGGCCTATTCTTCGATCAGATCATCCATCATCGGATTAGTGTAATAGATCCTGAACAGGCTACCGGCTTTGTCGTCACTTACCAGCATCGAGCCGTCTGGCAACTGCAATAAGTCAGCGGGCCGACCTGAAACTTCGCCACCTTTCAACCAGCCTTCGGCGAAAATACTGTAGCCCTGTGCCTGGCCATTTTCCATCTCAACCATACTGATGCGATAGCCGATTTTCTGTGATCGATTCCATGATCCGTGTTCAGCGATAAATATCTGCTGCCTGTACTCAGGCGGAAACATGCGGCCACTGTAAAAAATGAGCCCAAGCGGTGCCACATGTGCAGGAAGTTTCTGAGCGGGCGCTTTGAATTCCGAGCAGTCCCGTTCCTCACCAAATTTCGGGTCGGCAACATCACCACCGTGGCAATAGGGAAAACCGAAATGCTCGCCGACTTCTACCAAGTGATTCAACTCACCGGGCGGCACGTCATCACCCATCATGTCGCGCCCGTTATCCGTAAACCACAGATCGCCCGTATCCGGATCCCAGGTGAGTCCAACAGAATTCCTGACCCCGAACGCGACCGTTTCTACCTCGCTACCCTCTTTGGTCATACGAATGATTCTGCCGTAGCCGTCCTGCTCGCAAACGTTGCACGGAACACCGATCGCAACATACAGTTTGCCATCAGGTCCGAACGCAATATATCGCCAGCCGTGATGACTGTCGCTTGGCAGAGAGTCGTAGACAACTTCGTACGCGGGCAGGTCTGTCAACTGCTCCTCAATATTGCGATAGCGGATGATGCGCGAGATTTCTGCCACGTAAAGATCGCCTTCATGAAAGGCGATTCCGTTTGGCGACTTCAAATGTTCCGCAATCGTTATAACAAGCGGCTTCGAATTTTCCTGCGGTACAACCGCATAGACCCGGCCGTCGCGCCGCGTTGCGACAAAGACAGTTTGCTGGTCACCCAGTGCCAATGAGCGGGCATTGGGTACTTCATCGCTGAACAATTCGATGGAAAACCCATCCGGCAATGAGATATCCGGTAACACGGCGTCCGTTTGCGCCTGTGCCGACAATGGGCCAAAAACAAGCAATGAACAGAGAATCAATGTCTGCCGCAGAACGCTACCGGTTAAGGAGAATGCGCATACGACAGCCAGCCGACTACCACGCTTTTCAATTGAGGGTGTTGACAACTCCATGGATGGTTTTTTCAACATAATTTCTAGTCCGCTACCAGCCACAACGACAAAGACGGCCAGTAGGTAATGATGATTACCGATACCATCAGCATCAGCAGAAACGGGAAGGTCGCGGAATATACTTTCATGATCGGTTTTTCGAATCGATAGCTGGCGATGAACAGGTTCAGGCCAACCGGCGGTGTCAGATAACCCAGCTGCATCGCCGCAAGAAAAACGATACCGAGATGAATTGGATCGACGTTGTATTGCGCCGCAATCGGCAGGATTAATGGCACCACCAGAACGATCGCCGAAAAAATATCCAGGATTGCGCCCAGCGCCAGCAAAAACAACAACAGCAGGATTAAGAAGCTGGCCTGGCTCGTTACCATTTCAGCAACATAAGCAAGCAAGGCCTGCGGAATTCCCGCATCGATCATGTAGTTGGTCGACGCGAGCGACACGCCGAGAATAATCAGGATACCGCCGACCAGGAGCATTGATTCCCGCATTACCCGGGGTAGTTCTTTCAGACTGATCTCGCGCAGTATGACCACCTCGACAATCAAAACGTAGAGTGCCGTGACCGCCGCCGCTTCGGATACAGCGAAAAACCCCGAATAGATACCGCCCAATACGACGACGGGTAATGGCAGTTCCCACATGGACTCGCGCAACGCTCCAGCGAGCTCTCTGAACGAAAATGGCGTTAACGGTTTCTCATTGCCACGACTTATCCAAAGACTGTAGCCAGACAGCATTAATACCATCAGCAAGCCGGGCAATATGCCGGCACGAAAAAGGTTGTCGATCGACACCTCTGCTATGACGCCATAAAGAATGAGCGGCAAAGATGGAGCGAACAGAAGCCCGAGGCTGCCGGACGTGGTTACCAGCCCAAGATTGAAATCGTCCGGGTAGCCGTCCTGTTTTAGCGCTGGATAGAGGATGGCACCCAACGCAATTATCGTAACGCCGGAGGCACCCGTAAAAGCTGTGAAAAACGCGCAGGCTGCCAGGGCCACAAGCGCCAGGCCTCCCGGCATCCAGCCGAGAAACGCGCCGGTCAGGCGAACGAGGCGTTTGGGTGCATTGCTCTCACTGAGCAAGTAACCCGCGAACGTAAACAAGGGTATAGCAGACAAAAAAGGCATGTTCGCGATGCCAAGGATCTCGATAGCGATCGCCATCAAGTCGATTCCTTCTTTGTAGTATCCCAACATCGCGCTGGCGGCGATCACTGCAAACAATGGCGCGCCAAAGATCGCCAGGACCACAAGGACCACGCTCAGGATCATCATGTCGCGTTGGCTCGAAACAAGGTAAGGGCCTCGCTAACAAACGACAGGAAGAAGCGGTAACACATCAGCGCAAATGCGAAGGGCAAAATACTGTGCGCAATCCAGGACGGAATGTTAACCAACACCGTATCTTCAAATTCAATGGACAGTTGCACGAATCGATACGACTGCCATGCCAGTACGCCACACAGAGCGGCGGCGAAAGCATCGACCATCAGGCGCGGAACGCGCGCAAATTTTTCGGGCACGAAATGCGAAACAATATCGATCCGTAAATGCCGGTCGCTGCGACTGGCTGCAATGGATGCAATCATCGCAATCCAGAGCACCATGAGCTTTAGTAATTCATCGCCCCAGACAACGCCGGTGCTGAAGAAAATACGCATTACAATCTGACCGACGGCCAGCAACATCATGGCACCGAGCAACAAGACCAGCGAGGCATTCTCCGCCGCCGTCCCGTAACGCTCCAGGCGTTTGAGAAAACCGGTTTCGTCGCTCGACACTAGTTGCTGCTGTCTGTCGGCGCTACAGATCCGCCCGATGATCCAGCCTTGTGTTCGTTCCTGTAGTCGGACACATGATGCTCCATTTCATGCAGCAGCTCGAGTGAGAACATGCCCTTTTTCGCCATTGCGCGGTTGGTCTCATCCATCTCATGTCGAATCCTCTCGAACTCGCCCTGACCGGGTTCGATGTCTTCAACACCCACGTTTAGCAATGCATCCGTAGCCGCCTGCGCCTCATCTTCACTTGCAGCGTCCAGTTCGGCGTAAAGACGCGTCAGGACCTCGGTCAAAACCACGCGGTCATCCGCGCTGAGTTTCTTCAATGTGCGCTGATCGATTGCCATGAAGCCGATGGAAAAGAGCACGGGAATCCGGGTCACGTATTTGACTTTGGTATGCCATTGCAACGCCAGGGCAACCAATGGCGGAATGGCAACAATATCGATAAGTCCCGTTTGCAATCCTGTCAGAACATCGGTCAATGGTAACGGCACGGGCGACAATCGCAGTGACTTCATCGCCTCGTAACTAATCAGGTCCCCTTGCGGCAACCACACTTTCTTGCCGACAAGATCGGCATGACCGTGTACCGGCTCATTGGATAGAACATAGGCGAAGCCGCCGCCAGCGAAACCGAACGTTTTAAATCCAAGCTTCGCAAATCCCGCTTCCAGACCGGCATCCATATGCTCACGCACGTAGTTGACCTCACCGTAATTTTCGAAGAAAAACGGCAGCCCGTAAATATTTACATCCGGATAGGGTCCCTGAAAATCAGTGGGAGAGAAAGTGCCGCCCTGCAGTTGTCCGATCTTGATCTTCTGCAAGATCTTTTTTTCATTGCCTTGCGCACCGCCCCAGTAAAATCGAAGCGTCACTCGTCCCTCAGTTCGATCGTTGATTTCCTTCGCGCCGGCTCTAAAGGTCGTCGCCCAACCCGAGTTCTGCGGTGCCAGCGTTGCAATTTTTATTTTCGTTGCCGCGGCCGATGCCTGACTGCTAACCATCACTGTCAGTACCGCTACGGCTGTCACTAGTCTTCGCATAGTCAATCTCCGTTACCGCGAATTACGTACTCGAACAAATCTCTGTTGTCAGAAATAATCATCAGCACTGGACAATAATTCTGCCGCATCACGTTGCGCCAGCACATTGGTCAAGGTGTAACCCGGTGATTCAGGATCGGCTGCCAACACTTCCTGCAGCAATCGGTCGTGCAACTCTCTTTCGTACAGAGGGCGAGCATAGCCCCGCGCATATTCGACTTTAGCACTAAGGTCTTTGCCACCGCTTAGATCAATCGCGGTTTCAAAATACTGGCGCCCTTTTTCCGGCTCACCACCCAGTGCCGGCGGCCGCAATGTTGCGAGTATGCCCAGGTAGGTATAAACCGTTCCCTCGGCTTCACCTTCACCAATTTCCAGGTAGCGCATCAGCAAGGCATTCATGTGCGGCAAACGGGCCAGCGCGTTCCAGTCTTCGGCGTGCGCGCGAATGTAAGCCAGCGACGAGACGCTGTAAGCAAAGACAACGTCGGCATCTTTGGGCTTGAGACCAGCCAGGGACGCTTCGAATTCTTCGTAGGTGCCGCTGTCCCAGTCACACGAAGGCGCAAAAGAAATACACAGCGCTTTCACAGAATAATCTCGAGCCCGTTCTGTCAGCCGGGCCGCTCGTTCGGGATCTTCAGCAAACACCGCGCCGTATGAGGCATACAAATTGGCCGCGGCGGCGAGCAGCATCGGATCATCCGGACTGCCCTGGAGGAAGCTGTCGAGCAACAAGATGTAGGCGGGAGCCCCATCGCGCACTGTTTCCGGATCGTTCTGGTTGATGACGGCCGCGGACAGGTTGTCGGCGAAATTGCTCGCGGCCGATGAAACGATCGACGCACAGCCACTGTTCATGAGTGCGGCGGCCAGCAGTACCAGGCGGCCGGTCCGTAGGCTTATTCCCTGCAAACTGCTCATGCCTCAAAGACCCCGTATTCCGGGTTTAGTTCAGGCTGCCGGACACAACCGCAGAATATACGGTCTGTATCTCCCGTATATGGCAATATCACTCTAGAAACATTCTTGTTTACGAACACGATTCTTGCGTTCGACCGGACGCACGATTGGCGCTAATCCGAAAAACCAGAGTGTTCCTAGATCTTTTCCTTGATTCGAGCGGCTTTACCCGTTCGACCACGCAGATAGTACAGCTTGGCGCGACGAACATCACCGCGACGCTTTACCTTGATCTCACTGACGATCGGGCTGTAAGTCTGGAAAACGCGCTCCACACCCTCGCCGTGCGAAATCTTTCGAACCGTGAAGGCCGAGTTCAGACCCCGGTTTCGCTTCGCGATAACAACGCCTTCGAACGCCTGCAAACGCTCGCGAGTGCCTTCCTTAACTTTCACCTGCACAATCACAGTATCCCCCGGAGAAAACGCCGGAATTTCCTTGCTCATCTGCTCTTGTTCAATCGCATCAATTATTTTGCTCATCGTTCCCTACCTGCCAGCTTGTACGCTGCACATCCAAATTCGAAACAACTCAGACGATCAATCATCGCCACCGTGTTCCCGCAAATACTCGTCAAGCAATTTACATTGCTCTTCGTTCAAATCCGATCTCGAAACAAGGTCCGGACGCCGCACATAGGTTCGTCCCAGTCCTTCTTTCTTTCTCCACGCTGCAATCCGGGCGTGATCGCCGGACAACAACACGGCCGGCACTTGCCGACCATCAACCACCTCGGGCCGCGTGTAGTGCGGACAATCAAGCAGCCCGTCCATAAACGAGTCCTGGGCTGCCGACTCGGCATCGCCCAAAACGCCTGGCAATAGCCTCACCACCGCATCCACAACCGCCATTGCGGCAATTTCGCCGCCACTGAGCACAAAATCACCCAGTGACAGTTCTTCATCGACATGAGCCTGAACAAGTCTCTCATCAATGCCTTCGTAACGTCCGGCCACCAGTATCAGCCCCGGCAATTTCGCGTACCGTATGGCGGTTGCCTGGTCAAACACCTTGCCCTGTGGGCTCAGGCAAATGACCGGACAATTTCCCGGCAACGCCGCCTTCGCCGCCTGTATCGACGCAGCCAGCGGCGCAAACTTCATCACCATGCCCGGACCACCGCCGTAGGGCCGGTCATCAACCGTGCGGTGAACATCCGTCGCGTAGTCGCGCGGGTTCACGCAATCGAGGGTCAACAATCCTCGTTCACTTGCTCGACCGACCACACCGTATTCGGCAACAGTCCTTACTATTTCCGGGAAGAGACTGACAATCTGCAGTTTCACCGCGTCAGTCCCAGGCCCAGTCAACGCTGATGACACACTTGGTGAAATCAACGTCCAAAATCACATCGTCCAATATGAAAGGAATCAGGATCTCCCGCTCCCCTTTCACTACCAGCACATCATTTGCGCCGGTTGCCAGCAGATAGGCCACTTTGCCCACTTCGGCACCATCGCTGTTAACGACCCTCAGCCCCTCCAGATCGGACCAGTAATAATGGCCTTTTCCCGGGTCTGGCATGTTTTCTCGTCGCACCGCGATATTTGCGCCGATAAACATTGCCGCTGCATCCCGGTCATCAACGCCTTCGATCCAGCCTATGACCGATTTGCCGTGTCTTTGTCCCTTGGCAAGTCTCAATGACTGCCATTTGCCCTCTTTTTCTATCAACAGTTCCTGATAGTCAAGAATGGCCTCCCTGGGTTCAGTGTAGGAGAAAATCTTCACCCATCCCTGGATCCCGAACACGGCCGAAATTTGACCGAGGATGACTGGATCCTGCGATTCCCGGCCGTTTTCTGTCTGCGCCATAGTGGTGTTTGAATTGCGGTAACCGAAGACCGCAATCGCACCCAGCTTTAGTTGGCGGCCGCTGCCTTGCGTTTCGCTTTCAGCAACGAGGCAACACGATCCGATGGCTGGGCACCTTTGCCAATCCAGTAATCGACACGCTCGAGATCAATACGAAGATTCTCTTCGTTCTCAGTGCCAACCGGATTGAAAAACCCCAGACGCTCAATGTACCGGCCGTCCCGACGATTGCGACTGTCGGTGACTACCAGGTGGTAAAAAGGACGTTTCTTCGCGCCAGCGCGCGAAAGACGAATACTAACCATGATGAATCCGTTAAAAGTAGTTACAGGCAGACATGCCTACGCCCGGGCCAAGCCCGAGTAAGCGGCGCATTGTACCCATTTTGTCACGAATGTGAAGCGCTTCCGGGGGGATTTGCCTGTTTTATCCGGGCCTTAGGTCAAATCTAGCCGAAGCCCGGCGGCATTCCGCCTGGCGGCATCCCGCGCAGCATCTTTTTCATGCCTCCGCGGGCCATTTTCTTCATCATTTTCTCCATCTGCAGGTGCTGTTTGAGCAGGCGGTTGACGTCCTGTATCTGCATGCCACAGCCATTCGCGATGCGTCGTTTGCGAGAGCCGTTGATGGTCTTGGGAAAACGCCGCTCTCCAGCCGTCATGGAGTTGATGATAGCGACCTGCCGTTTGAGCTGTTTTTCGTCGGTCTTGCTTTTCAGCGCCGCCGCATTGATTTTCCCGGGCAACGGCAGTTTTTCCAGCATTGCCGCCATACCGCCCATGTTCATCATCTGTTCGAGTTGCTCTTTCAAATCTGACAGATCGAAACCGCGGCCTTTGCTGATTTTTTTGGCCAGCTTTTCGGCTTTGTCCTTGTTGACCTTGTCCTCGATTTCCTCCACCAGCGACAAAACGTCGCCCATGCCGAGAATGCGCGATGCCATCCGGTCCGGATGGAATACCTCCAATGCGTCGATTTTCTCGCCAACGCCGAGAAATCGAATCGGCTTGCCGGTGACCTCGCGAGCGGACAGGGCCACACCGCCCTTCGCGTCGCCGTCGGTTTTCGTCAGGATGATGCCTGTCAGAGCAAGGCGGTCATTGAAGGCGCTCGCCGAATTAACGGCATCCTGACCCGCCATACTATCGATGACGAACAGCGTTTCATGTGGCGCGGCCGCAGCATGCACGGCACTCACTTCGTCCATCATGTCCTGATCTACGTGCAAACGGCCGGCTGTATCGACGATCAGTACATCGGCATGCGAACGCCGACTCTCATCCAGCGCACGCGCAACGATAGCTGTCGGCACCTCGCTGGCATCACTGGCGCAATAGAGAGCGTTCACTTCCCCGGCCAGCGTCTCAAGCTGCAAAATGGCAGCCGGCCGGTGTACGTCAACACTGACCATCATTACGCGCCTGGATTCTTTTTGTATCAGGCGCATAGCCAGTTTTGCCGCTGTCGTCGTCTTGCCAGCACCCTGCAGGCCAACCAGCATGATGACGACCGGCGGTTGCGCACGCAGGTCCAGTTCAACCGTTTCACTTCCGAGCAGCGTGACCAGCTCCGCGTGAATAATTTTGACCAGGGCCTGACCAGGCGTCAGGCTTTTGCCAACCTCATCACCCACCGCCCGTTCGCGAATACGTTCAATGAATGTTTTGACGACGGGCAGTGCGACATCCGCCTCCAGCAGGGCGAGTCTTACCTGCCGCAGCGTATCCTTGATATTGGTGTCGCTGAGGCGCCCGCGGCCCGTGAGGCTTCTGGCAGCCTTTGTCAGGCGATCCGACAGGTTGTCAAACATAGATCACTTCTTCGTCGTTTTGAAAAGGAGATACTTTCGGCTGGCAGAGAAGCTGAATTGTAACGCGAATCATCTGCGCAAGGCCATCAGGTGCCGGTCTGGCCAAATCCATACGCGACGACAGCCGTGCCTATCAGGCCTGTTCAATACTATGTGCAAACCAGGGTTCTATTGACCATCGCCATGTGGGATGATTCACCCGAGCGAATCAGGACCCAAGCGACCGCGATTCTGTGTTTCAAATCACCATCTTCATGATCTACCTGATCGCCGGACTCGCGTTCGGAGCCTCCCGATGGCCCCGATTCAGTGCTCAGGAAAATTCTCTATTGACGCTCGCCGTCATTGCGTGCATCACCGGCATTGCAATGCATGCCGGCGTCTTGTGGCAGGAGATTTTGCCGGCGCAAGGACTGTCCCTTTCACTAGCCGATGCGGCATCATTTATTGGCCTGCAACTGGCATTGACGGCGTTGCTCGGTGCGAAGGAAAGCTCGCTGCGCGGCTTGTCGGGTGGCTTGCTGTTACTTGCAGCGGTGACCGCATCATTGACCGGTTGGCAGACGCAAACAGCTCCTGTGGTCGAACTGACCTGGCAATTGCGGGCTCACGTTCTGATCTCGTTGTTTGCCTATGGTCTCCTAACGGTTGGCGCCATCGTGGCGGTGTATGCACTGGTCCAGGATCGACGCCTGCATTCCGCCAGATTGTCGCCTCTAAATCGGTTATTTGCGCCGTTGGAGACCACTGAAAGATTATTGTTCGGCATCACCGCCGCCGGCTTCACCGTGCTTTTGTCGGCCGTGTTCTCCGGCTTTGTGTTTGTGGAAAACATCTTCGCACAACACCTGGTTCACAAGACGGCCCTCTCGATTCTGGCGCTGTTGTTGTTCGGTATTTTGCTACTGGGACGCCATTTCGCCGGCTGGCGAGGCAAACGGGCCGTTTATTTGTATCTATGGGGGTTCATCATGCTCGGCCTCGCCTATTTCGGCAGTCGCTATATCCTTGAATATGTTCTCGGCCGCAGCTGGACTTGACGACAATCCACGGCAGGTTTCCTTGACAGTTCGCGACCGGACTGATGAACTAACCGTGTTAATTCAGTAAGGAGGTGCTCATTCTTTGAGCGATGACATTTCGTTATCGGCCCTGTTAGGCATACTGGTTATTCTTTTGGTGTTGTCTGCATTTTTTTCTGGCTCGGAAACCGCGTTGATGCGTTTGAACCGGTACCGACTTCGCCACAGGGCACGCGAGGGATACCGTGCCGCCCAGCTCGCCGAGAAACTCCTCGAACGGCCCGATCGCCTGATTGGCCTTATCCTGCTCGGCAACAACCTCGTCAACTTTGCCGCTGTCGCATTGGTCACCCTGGTCGCAATGCGAATCGGTGGCGAACCCGCGGTTGCTTTGGCCACGCTCGTACTGACGGTCATCGTGCTGATTTTCGCAGAAGCCGCACCGAAGACGCTGGCCGCGCTGCATCCGGAGCGCATTGCCTACCCGGCAGCGTACATTTATAGGGTGCTACTAGTCGTTACTTATCCGGTCGTGTGGCTCGTCAACATCATGTCCAACGGCGTGTTGTGGCTATTGGGTGTACGCGGCGGCGATGCCAGCTCTCAATCGCTGAGCCAGGAAGAATTGCGCACCATCGTCTACGAAACCGGCACGCTGATTACGCAAAAATACCGCAGCATGTTGCTGAACATACTCGACCTTGAGCGAGTCACCGTTGATGACGTCATGGTGCCGCACAACGAAATTGTTGGCATCGATCTTGATGAACCCCTGGAGAAAATTACGCTGGTCATTCGCGACAGCGAGCACACGCGATTGCCGGTATACAGAGACAATATCGATCAGGTGGTCGGGCTGATTCATTTGCGCAAACTGGCCAATTTGTCCAGCCATGCACCACTGGATAAGGAGGCCATTGAGAAGCTCGCGGCAGAACCGTATTTTGTACCGGAAGGAACTCCACTGAGTACACAGCTGGTCCAGTTTCAGAAAATGAAACAGCGCTTCGCCCTGGTCGTCGATGAATACGGCGATATTCAGGGAATCGTGACGCTTGAAGATATTCTCGAAGAAATCGTCGGTGAGTTCACGACTGACCCGGCCAGTGAGGACGAAGATATCGTCAAAGAATCGGCTTCAAGTTACCTGGTCGATGGCACCGCCAATATCCGCCAGATCAACCGGGTCATGAGCTGGTCTTTTTCCACCGACGGACCCAAAACATTAAACGGTCTGATTCTCGAGTATCTGGAGAATATACCGAGCCCCGGAACGTGTCTGAAAATAGACGGCTACCCCATTGAAATCGTCAGCAGCGACGACAATCGGGTGCAGACGGCGCGAATCTCGGTGCGACACAACGGTTGATTCAAGCGTCGAAAGCGCGTGCAAGTGCCTCGGCCAACGTCCTGACGGGCAGGACTTCGATGCCCTTGAGCGCCTTTCTCGGGACATTCGCCTGCGGCACGATGGCGTGCGTATACCCCTGCTTCGCCGCCTCCGCGATGCGCTCGGAGCCGTAGCGCACCGGACGCACCTCGCCCGATAACCCTATCTCGCCAAAACTGATCAGGCGATGCCTGCAAGGTCGATCCCGAAAACTCGAGACAATGGCCAACACCACCGGGAGGTCAGCCGCGGTCTCGCCGATACGCAGACCGCCGACTACATTGACGAATACGTCCTCATTGGCCAGGGCTATTCCTCCGTGTCGCTGCAAGACCGCAATCAACAACGCCAGCCGACTCTGATCGACGCCTTGAGCAAGTCGTTTCGGGTGGTTGCCGAAACCGTCTGCCACCAGGGCCTGAATCTCCACCAGCAATGGGCGACTGCCTTCCCACACCACGGAAACGACCCGTCCCGAACTCTCGGTATGTTCTGTCGAGAGAAAAATGGCGGAGGGATTCACGACCTCTCGAAAGCCGCTTTCAGTCATGGCAAAAACACCCATCTCGCTGCTCGCCCCGAAGCGGTTTTTCACGGCACGCACAATGGTGTAGCGACTGGCCGGGTCGCTCTCGAAATAAAGTACCGTGTCGACCATATGCTCGACCACGCGTGGACCGGCGATGGCGCCTTCCTTGGTCACATGCCCGATCAGAAAAACTGCGACCTCGCTGGACTTGGCGAAATTGACGATTCGACCCACGCATTGGCGCAATTGCGCCACCGAACCCGGCGCTGAGGCGAGTTCTTCACTCACCAGCGTTTGAATCGAGTCAATGATGAGTACGGCGGCACTCGCCGCGCGCGCCTGCTCGATGATATTTTCCAGCGACGTATCCGCCAGCAGCAAGAGCTCAGCATTGCTGGTACCAATGCGCTGGGAACGCTGCGCCACCTGGCGCAGAGACTCCTCACCGGTGGCATAACAGGTTTTGAGTTCCGCTGGCAGCGTCGAGGCGACCTGCTGCAACAGCGTAGACTTGCCAACTCCCGGGTCTCCGCCGAGCAAGACGACCGAACCAGGTACCAATCCGCCGCCGAGAACACGATCAAACTCCGCAAAACCAGTCGGATGCCGGGTACCGGACTCTTCCGCCAGATCACTCAGGCGCGAGGGTTGCTGGCCCGCGGGACGGCCTTTTCGTGATACGGGCGCCGCACTCTGCTGCAATGAGTTCCACGCATCGCAATCGGCACACTGCCCCTGCCATTTACCGCTATATGCACCGCAAGCGGAGCAGACGTAAGTTACCTTGGATTTTGCCATTCCTGCCTTTTAATCACCGATTTATGGGCCAAATTGGAAAATTATCGACGCACGGAGACGCGCAAGCGCAATCATAGCAGCGCTTTCACGATCATATAGGCACAAAAAGTGCCAACCCTATCTCATTAAGTAACAGGGCCATTTCCTATAATCCGCCACGTTATGTCAGAGAATCAATTTGAATAAGCAACGCAAAGAACGCCGCGATCGTCTGGTTACCCTCGCCTTTGTCAGTGTTTTGCT
>CAYUOY010000058.1:0-22122 GCA_964446495.1 uncultured Woeseiaceae bacterium
GGAATGTTATAGTCCTGCATGGGATGCACAGGCACCGAAAGTTGATGCGGTTAACAAGGTTTTATCAGCCAATGGACGCCATCTTAAACGGCGAGTGGACATTCCCGGAAGCGGTAGAAATTAAATAGCATGTCAAAGCTCAAACCTGCAGAGTGGTGGGCTGGCGTTACAAGCGACAGCGATTCAGGCTTGGAATTCTACTGGGGTCAGGTGGTATTCGGTGTTTTTGTTTTTATCGGAAGGGGCAGCGACATTAAATGAAAAATCTGGGGATACTCGTCGTTCGGAGAGTCAAAAAATGAGGTTACTTTGGGTCGATTTCAAGCACTTTTGTGGAGTCATTGTGCTTGCTGCGATGATTGGCGCAGCGGCATCAGCAAGCGGTGCCGAACCAAAACTGATTCTGCAAATCACGGTCGATCAGTTGCGCGGTGATTTGCCAGACAAATACATGCACAATATGGGTTCGGGTGGCTTTCGTTACTTGAAAGAACAGGGGGTCTGGTATGCAAATGCTCACTATGGGCATGCCAACACCGAAACCGTGGTAGGCCACACCTCCCTGGCCACCGGTGCAGACCCGGCGCAACATGGAATGGTCTCGAATGTCTGGTTTGACCGTGAGACCGAAAAACTGGCCTACAACATTGAAGACTCACATTACGCGGTCCTGTCTGCAGGTGCCGGCGTCGACAAGAGTACCGAAGTAGACGCGTCGCAAGCATTGGCTTCAGTCGACGGGCGTTCACCAGCCAACATCATTGTATCCACGTTCAGTGATGAATTGTCATTGAGCACCAATGGCCAGGCGAAAATATTCGCGGTGTCCGTCAAGGACCGCGGCGCCGTTACGCTCGCAGGCCACAATGGCAAAGCATTTTGGTTTTCAAAATCATCGGGAGAGTTTATTACCACCTCCTATTACTATGATAAGTACCCCGCGTGGGTGACCGCCTGGAACCAACAATACAAACCGCGGGCTTTCAACAACAAATCCTGGAAACTACTCAAAAAACGCTCCACATATATTTACGGGAGTGAAGATGGCAATAGCGGTGAAGTAGATATTGGCGGTTTTGGCACTGTATTTCCGCATGCCTATGGTCCGTCCGGCAAAAGCAATTTTAATAATTTTCTGACCTTTAGCCCGGCGGGTGATGAACTCACACTGGATTTCGCCAAGGCAGCGATTGTTGCAGAAAAGCTCGGGCAAGACGATATTACCGATTTTTTGGCCATCAGTTTTTCTTCTACCGATTATGTGGGGCATCTGTTCGGACCCTCAAGTCTCGAGGCAGAAGACAATATTTTGCGTCTGGATCGTACATTGGCCAACCTGTTTGCCTACATAGATGAGCATGTCGGGCTTGATAACACGCTGATCGTCCTGTCGGCGGACCATGGTGGGCCGGAAACGCCCCAGCATTGGCGAAAATTTGGTATCGATTCTGATTTCGTTGTACCCGATGAGTGGGATAAGTCTCCGTCGATCGCCAGACTCAAGTCTCGATTCGGAATCGGGCAGGAGCTGATCAAATCGTTTTTTCCACCCTATCTTTACCTCAATCGTGAGGTGATCAAGCAGAATGGACTCGATTTGGCAGAAGTGGAACGAGTCGTTGCAAAGGAGCTAATGGGTATTAAAGGCATTGCGTTAGCCGTTTCCAGTTCTGATCTGGCCAGCAATCAACTGCCTGATACTTATCTGAATCGAGCGGCGTTGCGAAGTTATCACCCCAAACGCTCGGGCGATATATTGATATTACTCCAGCCCCATTACTCTATAAACGGTTATCTCGGTGAAGTTGTGGCAGCCAATCACGGTGGTCCCTGGCGATATGATTCTTTCGTGCCAGTTATTTTCGCCGGAGGTGCTTTAACACACGAGAGAATCAACCGGCCGATCGAACCCATCGATATCGCACCGACCCTCGCGGAAATCATGAAGACGAATACACCATCAGGTTCCAGTGGCGTTTCTTTGCGTGAAGTCCTGCGCGCTTTTGAGGAGTAAAGATGTCCAGAATTCAGACTACGTCGTATTTTTTGAGTGCCGGAAAGCTGAATTGCTTAAGCTTGTTTTCTAAAACGCATGTAGTTAACCGTTTTATGCCGCGCTTGCCAATAGATATTGGAAAATGTCGCCCGCTGGGTGGTGTCAGTTTGCTCGCTATTCTTCTGCTGGGAATTTCGGCCTGTAGCACTGTGCAACGAAACCCACTGCCTGCCGAAAATTATGCGGAGGCCAGCTTCCTGGGCAGGCATGATCTGCGTTTTTGGGGAGATACAGACGTGCCTGCTGATCGGGAACTATTGGGCGAGGGCGATCCTGCAACTCTGGAAAAACGGTACGGCGGCATAATGCACAAGGAGCATCACTATCTGGCTATCTCCGGTGGTGGTGCAAACGGTGCCTATGGTGCTGGTCTGTTGGTTGGTTGGAGCCAGATGGGCACGCGCCCCGAATTTACTATGGTAACGGGCATCAGCACAGGCGCGCTCACGGCGCCATTCGCCTTTCTTGGGTCAGGTTATGATGCCAAACTCAAGGAGGTATATACCACTTTGAACACGGCCGAAATTTATGAAGAGCGAAATATCTTCTCTTTATTTAGTGGCGATTCTATGGTCGATTCTTCGCCTTTGTCCCGCTTGCTCGAACACTATATTACCGATGAGTTAGTCTCTGAAATAGCTACAGAACACAGAAAAGGTCGTACGCTCCTTATTGGCACTACCAATCTCGATGCAGCTCGACCGGTAATCTGGAATATCGGCCGCATTGCCAACACCGGGCACCCCGACGCCGCAAATTTGATACGAAAAATATTGCGCGCATCCGCCTCCATCCCTGGAGTCTTTCCACCGGTATATCTTCCCGTGACAGGAGCTGACGGTCAGTCATATGACGAAATGCATGTGGACGGGGGCACCTCTTCCCAAATGTTTTTGTATCCATCGCGGATTGACTGGCACCGAATGATGGACGTACTGGATGTCAGGGGAACCGTCACCGCCTATCTCATCCGAAATTCGATAGTAAAGCCTCACTATGAGGCAGTAGACCCTAAACTTGGACCAATTGTTGGCAAGACAATCGGATCGCTCATTCGAACCCAGGGTATCGGTGATGTCTTCCGTATTTATACGTTGGCACAGCGAGACGGCGTAAATGTAGAGCTAACCTGGATACCGGATGATGCGGTTTCCAGGAAGCCTGTTGAAGCGTTTGATACCGTCTATATGCGGACGCTATTCGACTATGGATTTCAGCGGGCGGCAAGCGATTCGGCCTGGGTGGATGTGGCCGAAACGGTTAAACGCTAGAATTCTCGCGTCGTAAAGAAGTGCAAACCGGCCCTGCCTAATCATTGTGTCGATTCATGAATAGTCCGGGCTAGAAATCAAATACAAATCCAACGATTGGGCCTGAGATTTTTACGTCATATAGAAAGCCGTCATTATCGTAATCAATTTCCTGGTACCGGTAGCCGACATCCAATGAAAAAGAACTAAAGTTGTATCCGATACCTCCGAATAAGTCCCAATAGGAATCAGAATCACCACCAACGGCGGCATAGCCCCATCCATTTACAAACCAGCGGTCGTTCAGTGCTTTTCGTCCTTTTAGGCCAATGAAAACATCACTCCAATCGTCCTGTTTGGTCGACTTAAAGCCTGGCAAAATACCGGTTTCAAATTTTAGCTTATTGTCCAGGTCCCACCTTCGAATCCCGATTACGGCATCAATATTATGGTCCGGTGCCCGTGACAGCGCAAAAAGTCCGCCGGCGCTGATGGACCATAAATCCTGATCATACTTAACTTTAGAAAAGGCGGGCCCAGGTGTTTTCGCACCTGGTGATACAGTGGTGAAAAATATTTCGCCAAAAACACCGAATCGACCCTTGCGCGCTTCGGCTATACCCATTAATGCAAAATCAAGATCCTTGATAATGTCGCTAAAGGACAGGTCGATATCTGCCGGCGGCACGCCATTTAAGGTTGCCACCGTTCCATCCTGGCCGGCAACCCAGAGATAAGGAGCGATCTTGAATTGCCAGCTGTCGCCAGATTGCGCATGCGCAAATGGTTGTTGAAAAATTACAAGTGCTAATAGTGCAAGACTTCGCGGGATCATGTTTTTCGATTGGAATATTGAGTTCTTCGAATGCATTGTATTATTGCCTTATCGCAAATTGGATAAAATATTACAAAACCGAATTCAGGAGCGATTTGTGAAGGTTCAGGACTGAGTCACAATCAGACATTTTTATTGTCGCAAAATATTCTAATTGTCGCAAAATCGATCTCGAACTTGTCGCAAACATACTTACTTAATCAACTCTATCTCACCAGGTTTCCATGTTTTGTCATAGAACGGCTTAAGTGGACCGTAGTAGCGAATCACCAGGAACCAGGATTTGCCTGGGACCGTTTGAATCCAGTTGTTTTCGTGTCCTTTTGTCGCATCCGGTCCAAAGTAGATATCGACCGAACCGTCCCGGTTGTAGTCAAGCTTGGCAATTTTGCTGTTGATGCTTGGGAAAGGCATGTCTTTCGTCTGTAACTCAGAACGGGTCTGGGTGTCATAGGCTACGAGTGACCAAAAATCCTTTGCTGGCACATCTTTTGGCAATGTTACCTTGTAATTATTGTCACCGAGCAACATGTTACCGTCTTTATCACGCGTATTGCCTGCATAATTCGAACCAACACCTACGAGTTCCAGCGCCATAGCAGGGGTGTTGACGGTTGCCTGATAAAAGAAGTGAATTCTCGCATCGAGATTTCTGCCCGCTTCACCGGTGAGGTCCAACCACCTGTAGTCGCCGCCGATGAAGAACGTTTTCCAGGAACTGTCCGGATACAAGTACACTCTTTCGTCGCGTGGACGAAACATAATAGTACGTGCTGTCGCATTTCCTACTTTCACGGCATCGGTAAGGATGTCTTGCATTCGGGTATCTGGCTCAAAAGCTTTGCCTTTGATAATGCCAATGGCGGCAGCCTGCCCACGCAATTCAGGGGAGATAAAGCTGATTGGTTCACGTTGGATAACGTCATCAAGTTCTTCAAAGTATGAGTACTTGTTTGAGTGAATGGTGTTGAAATATTTGCCAGAACCAGAAACAAACTCCATTTTCTTGGGATGAGCTGCATCTTTCAGCGGGTAGATTCGCAGCTTTTCTCTCCACATTTTTGCAGCAGCATCGGGCTTACCGTCAACGAGGAAGCCTCTCAAGATCATCCAGTTACTGTAAGACCGTGATTTGGCAATCCATGCATCTGTCTGTTTGCCGTTGATCGTTATTGTGGCCGAAGAATTATCTTTGAAGCTGTTCGGAGTTACCTTTAATTCACCTTCATAATCAGGTGGAAGAATGATGTAAGTCCCACCTTTTTTTCTGTCGGGACCGGGAGCACCCATATCCACCACAAACCGGAAAAAAGCGTCATTAACCGTGCCCGGGCCCGCGCCAGGGGGAATTTCGACAACCAGCGGTCCTGTTTTGCTTAAGTCGAAGAATGACGACGCATACACTGTATCAGTATTACCGGTCAGAAAAAGTGACGTTGAGTCCATCAGCTTATCCATCAAAAGAACCTGATTGTAGTCAGACACGCCCAGAGAGGCAGTTCCGGAACGCATTCCTTCTATATTGCAAGCGGGGATAAAATTAAGGAAAACATCTATGCCGCGCAGATAGTCGAGGTTGTCATACACATTTTCAACGGTTGCATCCGTAGGAACACCATCATAAAAGTTCAACTCCCCGATTCGTGAATCCACACGATCCGGCGTCATGATGTTTTCCGGGATTTTGACATTAAATCCCTTTGTAGGTGTATCTTCTGCGTTGACAGAAGCCACCATCAGAGAGAGTGAAATTACAGTGAAGAATAGTTTTTTCATCATTAGTTTCCTTTGTCTAAGCCCCGATAGTCTATAGAGAGCCACAAGAGGATCGGACAGAAAAGTCGCAAACGGGATAACGATCTCTGGCACCGTCTGAGGCAGAATAAATTCCCCACTTCCAGGTTCGGAGCGGAAGGTAAAAGATGCTTTCACCTCCTGTCAATTCTTATTTCACGCTGAGACGACAAAAGGTAAAAAAATGAGCCAGAAAGAAATAGATTGCCGATTTTCTTCGGAACTCGAAAAGCTGACTCTGTCCAAGAAATGGTTTAATCCGAACTGGAACGCTCAATCAAGGAACTGAACACGTTGAATCAGCCTTGCCGGAGTTGAACGCCGGGCTCAGAAGTTGTACTGAGCGCGGATTTGGGCAATCCAGAGGTCCTGATTGCCAAGCGGGCCATCGTTGGCCCTCACTTTTATCAGGTTAGCCATCAACCGCCAATTGGCTTTTGAATACCAGTTTAAGGCGAAGGTCAGGTTCCTCTCCGTTCCCCCGCGGACATCATTGTCATTAAGATCAATTGTGCTGAAACGAATGGCTGCTTCGAACGCGCCTTTTTCACGGCGGATATTGGGACGGATGAACTTGCCTTCCCGGTAGTGCGCTATTTCGCCAGTCAGGAACCATGAGGCTTGTGCGTACCAGCCTGTAAAGCGCGGTTTGTTGGCGGCGCTTGGTCTCGACCATTTCGTAGCGTAAAGCTCGCTCTTGAAAGTTACCGACCCTCTTGAGGCAGCAAGTTCTGCTCCAAGAGCTGAAATGGATTTCACACCCGGTCGTATTCCAGTATCCACAAGCCGGGTGTTGGTGGTGTGGGACTCCGGTCGAGCCCTCGTTCTCGCATCTGCGTCAGATTTGAGCTGCATGAATGATGCACCGATATGCACGACCTGAAAGCGATCCCTCGTCGGATTGAAATACGCCCGGGCGGCCCAGCCCTGTGAACCGATTTTCTCATTCGGGTCTGCGGCGAAAACGGTCACATTTGCCCCAAGGCGCCTTAAATGGGTATCCCATCCCAATCCGATCCGCCGTTGTAAGGTAAATGCCAACACCGGTAGCGGTCTTTCCATGAAGGTACCGGACAATGATGAAGTCTGACCCGCAAGAGTTTGCGCTACTTTCTGGTTTCCAACACGAAAGGTCCCCCATTTTTCCGAGCGGCGGGAGAGGTAGGTATCTGACAGGCTATTCTCACCATCGGTCAAATCGACTTCGAATTTGAAGTTCCAGCCTGGCAAAAATCGAAACAGGCCAGCAATCCCCATTCTAAAACGCCGAATTTCGATATCGCTATCCGGTTTCAAAACTCCGCTGCTGTAGTTGGCACCGCCCAGTTCCAATCGGCCGAAAAAGAATATATTACGTTTAGTCAGAAACGGAACGTGCTTCTGAATATAAGTCAACGAGCGGCGGGAGGCTGCCAATACAGGATCACTTTTCAGAAATATTCTTTCCCTGTTCGCAGCGTTTTCAAGGTGCGATTCGTCTTCAGACTCAACATCTTCCGTCACTGATGCCGGAGTTTTTACATCATCGATCGCATGATTCGGAGTGCTTTCCGCCTCGGCCGAAATTCGAACGTCAGGAAGTTCCTGCAGATTTTCCTGAATTATGATCCTTGGATCAGTTATTGTTTGGCTTACTGTTGAAGATTTATTGAGGTTCTGCTCTTCGATGTGATTTTCGACATGACTCCGGGTGGCAGTCGTTTCTGCAGCGGGTGCATCTAATTGATCTGCGCCAGAGGCGAGTGGAATTATGGAACCAAGAATAACGATGCGAGGCAAGAATGCTTTTTCTGGGATTTTGCGGGTCACTATTTTAAAGTGTTTAATTCAACGATCTATACAATTCTCGCAATATAGCACGCAGCAGATTGTCTCGATTCACCCGTGAACTCACCTTTTTATCTTTTTCGCTCGTTTTGATGCGCGAAAATTCTGTGGCGTTTGTTTATTACAGCGGACAAAAAAACGGGTAAAGGAACTTTGGTTTGTGAAGCCGACTTTTTGGGCAATAAGACACACCTGGACGTCAGACTGAGACAACAAGTTTCTTGCCAGTTCATTTCTGACGGATTCCTTCGCCTTCTTGAAGTCGATACCTTCTTTGGCAAGTTTTCGCTTGAACGTACTCGTACTCATATTGAGAGTTTGGGCAACTTGCGGGGCATTGCATTTTTTGTCGCCAAGCTTGTCAAATAGTATTGCCTTTGTGTTTTGCAGAAGGGATCCATTCTTTTGCAACTCGACCAGATGATTGTCAGCGGTCATGCGTAATACGTTCAGCAGGTGAGGATCGACATCTGAAATTCTCTTTTTCAATATAGACTTGGGATAGATCAATTGGTCGTCAGGCTGGTTGAATTCCAGGCTGTCCCCGAAGTAGTCCCGCAGTTGTTCAAGGTTCTCCGGCGGGCCGTTGATAAACTGTGTCCTTAAAGGAACGGAAATATCGCCCAGCGGCCCACTCAGGAAATATGGAACGAATCCCAGGCCCCATTCGCTGGTATGCCGATGGCTGGAAAGTGCGCGCTCATCATGGCAAATGCGGATGATCGCGGTGTCGCCCTGCGTCGTCATCTCGTAAGTAATACCAGCGTTGTGGTGTACAGAATGATAACGAACCATCGTCGCGAACAGGTCTTGCACGGAACTGCAATTTAGTAGTAAGTAACCAAATAGCCCATACATGGTGAGGTCCACCAGTTCGTTCATGATCAGGCCAAAGTTTTGGCTGCCGCTGATTTCGGCGCACGCTTGCAGGAGACGATTGATGCTGTCAGGTAGGACTGTATCCATATCGTGAAGCATGAGTTCAACGTCATCAGGCAGTCGTTGTGTCAGTACTTCCAGATCGACACCACCACGTCGAAATGCCTCCAGGACCCAGGCGCCGGGTAATTCCCTAAGCTCCATTTTCGAGCTTTGTCGTTAGTTGAGAAGGAATATTCATCAAATCGGAATCCGCCGGCTGCAAGGATAATACCTGTTTGGGTCAAAAATGCGAACTAAAAAGATAAAAAACGGAGTCCAATCATCAATAAATCATGCACTTGCGGTGCTATGATCCTTCGCCGTCTGGATGCGGTGGGAGTCTGCGACGCATATACCCGTGCCGTGAGCCCAGAACAGCAAAAATCGCTCGTCAAAATTTACGGAAATTGCGAATACTGAATACGCCAACTATTGGCTTCAGGTTCTTGACCGCCATTTTTTTGTGTGCGGATTGCAGGTGTTAGCTGCATTTTCGGATGAGCGTACTCGGGGCTTCTATTAGCAAGAGTTCGGCATCCATTTTGTTGCCGACCCATGAAGGGAAGCGCAACGCAATCGGGCTGCCAATTTGGTCATAGAGGCCGGCCACCATCTGTCTGTCTTGGACGATGGCCGGGAACTTTGTGCCCTGCGTCGAAGAATTGAATTGCCCCGAGTTTTCGTACGGGTCGTATAAAGGAAGATGGTTACTAATATGCAACGATTGGAAAAACTCATGAAAAGCGGCTACTGGCTGCTTATTTCCGGTTCGATTTTCTTCGCAACCATAGCAATGGCCGAGGAAGGTGGGGGCGGTCATGTGGCACCGGGTGGTGTGGCGACAATGATAGATGCGGCGCCGACCAGGGGTGGTTGGGTTATTGAATCGATATTCGTAAATTACGATGGTGGCTTTAGCGCCGCTGGCGAAATACCGATTGGCGGCCTAGATTCTCTGGGGCTAAATGCAAATGTCGATACTTTGACTTTCGGAGTACTCTATACTATTGCCAATCCTGTGTGGGGCGCTCATTACTCGGTAGGTGCTTTTGTACCGTACGCCTGGATGGAACTGGAAGGTAACGTAAATGATTTCGAGGTTCGGGATACAGCACAGGGGATCGGTGATATTACGCTCATTCCAGTCATGCTTGCGTGGACTGACGATGCCTGGGAGTACACGGCCAGTCTATCCATCTATGCGCCTACAGGGAGCTACAATGTTGGCAATCTCGCCAACCTGGGGTTGAATTACTGGACAATCGATCCCGTTGTAGGCGCGGCTTACAGCAATCAGGATACGGGTTTTAATTTTGGCGCGTACATGGGGATTACCTTTAATTCCGAGAACGATGCGACCGACTATGACAGTGGATCATTGTTTCATCTGGAGGCGAGTGTTCAGCAGTTGTTTCCAATGGGTTCCGGTTTCATAGGTCTGGGTGTAGATGCTTTTTACTTCAACCAGGTGTCTGGCGATAGCGGCTCTGGTGCGAGAAATAATTTCAAAGGTCGGACGATGGGAATAGGACCGGTAATTAACTATGTTCTTCCCGTCGGGACTAACAACTGGGTATTTGAAGCCAAATGGTTGCCTGAGTCCAATACCAAAAACCGCCTGGAGGGTGATTATATTTGGGTCAAGGTTGTCTATCAGTTCGAATGAGACGGGTAACAGAGGCATTTCCGGTTTGAGAACAGAACATTCTTCAAAATGATGATCAAGGCGCAAGACATCGGGGGCAGTATGAATTCATATAAACGGCTTTTCCTATGTCTCCATCTGTCAATTATATTTTTGGTTGCTGGATGTGCCAGCGTCGATTTCGATTATCCCAAGCCGGAATCCCATACGCTGACGGACACCGAAGACACTTTCCTTGGACAGAAAATACCGGGAGTCGTGTCCCAGCATCCCCGGGGAGATTCCGGGTTTTACCCGATGAACGACGGCATAGATGCCCTGTCGGCGCGCTTGCTGTTGGCGGGCCGCGCAGAACGGAGCATCGATGCGCAGTATTACCTGATTACTTCCGACGTTGTCGGTCTGGCTTTTATCGATTCCCTGTTGCAAGCGGCCGATCGAGGCGTGCGTGTCAGATTGCTGCTGGATGATATTTTGACCAAGGGCTACGACGCTGGCATGGCTGCGCTGGATTCACATCCGAATTTTGAAGTACGCATATTTAATCCATTTGGGGCACGCACGTTCCGGTATGCCGGCAGTATCACCAGCGTTTCACGTATCAATCGACGTATGCACAACAAGTCGTTCACGGTCGACAACCAGATATCGATAATAGGTGGCCGCAATATCGCTGCAGAGTATTTCGGCGCTGAGGAGAATAAGAAATTCGGCGATCTTGATGTAATGGGGATTGGGCCAGTGGTGCAGGACGTATCGGAGATGTTCGACACCTACTGGAATTATCGTGCCGCACTTCCGCCCGCGGCGTTCGCAGAGATGCCGGACGACCCTGCGATTGCTCTGCAACGATTGCGTGAACGCATTGAACAGAACAGGCAGGAAGTACGGGGTACACCCTATGCGAAGGCGGTTAAGCGAACGGTCGAACACTACATAGGACAGCCAGAGGAATTGTTTACCTGGGCTCCCTACGAACTTGTCTACGATTCGCCCGAAAAATCGGACAAGAAACGCGCTGCTGCCGCCGCGTCCATCACAACGCCTCTGTTGAAATCGCTTCAGTCCGCGAAAAAAAGTCTGCTTATCATCTCGCCCTATTTCGTACCTCGAAAGACCGGTATCGAGAAATTGATCGAGCTTAAGAAGCGCGGCGTCGATATTACGATCATCACAAACTCCCTGGCGGCCAACAACCAGAAAACGGTGCATGGCGGGTATGCGGGTTCACGTAAACCGCTGCTGGAAGAAGGGATCATAATCTTTGAAGTGCGTCCTGATGCGGATGTGGCCGGTTCAGAGCTGGTGGCATTCTCTGGTGCCCGAGCGACATTGCACACCAAGGCTTTCGTGGTGGATGACAAAGAAGCGTTCATCGGATCGTTCAATTTTGATCCACGTTCTGCAAGAATTAATACTGAACTCGGTGTGATCATCAGGTCGCCGGAGATCGCGGCCGGGATGATACAGAGCGTAGAGGCCAAGGCAGCGACGCAGGCATACAAGGTTTTCCTGAACGACAAAGGAAAGTTGCGCTGGCGCAGTCTGGAAAATGGCGAAATGGTGGTCTATGACAAGGAGCCGCGGACCAGTTGGTGGGATCGGTTCGTCGTCGGCTTCTATCGCATTTTGCCGATCAGGGGGCAGCTCTAGTTATTAGGGGCCGGTCAGCAGGAATATCGCCGGGCACCTGAACCCATTCTAGGGTAAAGCAGTCCAAAAATAGTGCTGATGAGTTGAATCTAGTTGGTGCCCAGAAGAGGACTTGAACCTCCACCTACTTACGTAGACCAGCACCTGAAGCTGGCGCGTCTACCAATTCCGCCACCTGGGCATTTCACTAACCAATCAGATTTCAAACTATCTTATCAAACCGCAGATACGACAAAAACGATACCAGTCGCATTGCCCGTGGTCGCCCACTCCTTGTAACCGCGTGATTCTTCGGTAGATAATCATCACGAGTTACATAGGCCCACTAGCACCTGAAGCTAGTACGTCGACCAATTCCGCCACCTTGGCAGGCAGGAACCGCGTACAATTGCAGCTCCTACGGGCCGCGCACTGTACAGAACGATGGCTTGTGCTGTCAATAATCTACAATAACCTCGATTTTTCATATTGGAGCAATATCGATTGGCAAAAACTCGCAAGAAATCGCCGCAGAAGACGAAAGCCAGGGCGAAAACCTACAAACATTCCATTCCCGACCGAAACACGCTGCTTGACTACCTGAGAGATGTAGGCCAGCCGCGCAACGCCGATGCGGTCGTCAAGAATTTTGATGTAAGAGGAGCCAGGGGACGTACGCAGCTACTCGATAAGCTCATGGCAATGGTACGGGCCGGGCAGATCATTCAAAACCGTGGTGGTGAGTATTGTCTGAGCGAAAAGCTCGATCTCATCGCCGGAACCGTTAGTGCACACAAGGATGGCTTCGGCTTCGTCATCGCCGATCAGGGCGGGGATGACATCTATTTGTCGGCCCGGGAAATGCGTTCGGTATTTCACGGCGACCGGGTCGCTGTCAAGATTGCCGGTGCTGATCGTCGGGGACGGCCGAACGGGAAGCTGGTCGAAGTACTGGAGCGGGGCACGGAGGAGGTCGCCGGACAGTTCATCCGCGAGCGCGGAATTGGCCTGGTAATTCCTGACAATCCGAAAATTGCGCACCGAATATTGATTCCGAAAGGGGAAGCGGGCAACGCCAAACCGGGTCAGGTTGTAGTGGCCAGGATTCTCGACTATCCCAATAAATTCGAGCAACCAACGGCAACGGTCATTGAAGTTATTGGGGACCCCCATCAAAAAGGCATCGCAACCGACATCGCGATCCACACGCACGACATTCCGACGCGCTGGCCAAAGCCGGTGCAACAGCAGGTCGGGAAGATTGGTGAAAGCGTACCGGTCGCGGCGAAGAAGAATCGCAACGACTTACGGGAACTCGATCTCGTCACTATCGACGGTGCGGATGCGCGTGATTTTGACGATGCCGTGTATTGCGAGAAATCTGGCAAGGGATGGCGTCTGCTGGTCGCTATCGCGGACGTTGCACACTACGTGGAAGTGGGCTCATCTCTCGATAAGGAGGCGACCCACCGCGGCACATCCGTGTATTTCCCCGATCGGGTTGTGCCGATGTTGCCCGAGGCACTGTCGAACGGGCTTTGCTCATTGAAGCCCAAGGTCGATCGCCTCTGCATGGTATGCGAAATGCGCGTTGAGGCTGATGGCAAGGTGTCGCAATCAAAATTCTATGAAGGTGTCATGCGCTCGTCAGAGAGACTGACCTACTCGCAAGTCAATCAGTTGCTGACGGGCGACAAGGACCATGGTATTCCGAATAATCTTCATGCAGCGATTTTTGAATTGCATGGGCTATATGAGGCGTTCGCAAAGATTCGGCAAAAACGGGGCGCGATCGAACTCGACCTGCCGCAAACAAAAATCCGCCTGGACGAGCAAGGGGCCGTAGTCGATATCGCGGCGGAGCCCCGCAATGACGCTCACCGCTTGATCGAGGAGTGCATGATCGCCGCCAATGTACAAGCCGCCAAATTCTTACGACATCACAAGATCGCCGGGCTTTACCGTGTCCACGCGAAACCGGACGCCGACAAATTCGATGAACTACGTCAATATCTGCTAAGTCTCGATCTGAAAGTTCCGCACCCGGATCACGTGCAACCACGAGATTTCAATCGAATTATTCAGCAGGTGAAAGACCGGCCGGACAGTGCGGCCATCTCAATGGCGATGTTACGTTCGCTGAAACACGCGGAGTACACGCCTAAAAACGAGGGGCATTTTGGTCTTGCACTTGATGCCTATGCACACTTCACATCACCGATTCGACGTTACCCGGACCTGCTGGTGCATCGTGCGATTCGACACATTGTTCGCGGTGGGAAAGCGGCAGCCTACGAGTACAGCGCCGATCAAATGGATCGCCTGGGGTCGATTTGCTCAGCCCACGAGCGACGTGCGGAAGAGGCGACCCGCGAGGTGGAGGCCTTGCTCAAATGCCAGTTCATGGAAGAGAAAATAGGCCAGAAATTCGAGGGTGTTATTACTGGCGTTACCAGTTTCGGGGTTTTCGTGCAGTTAAAAGAGAATGGTGTCGATGGCCTGGTGCACGTATCCAGCCTAAATAACGACTATTACGTATTCGACGCGACGAGTCGCACGTTGGTGGGTGAGCGCAGCGGTAGTGCTTACGCAATGGGTGATGAGTTGCAGATCGTCGTACACCAGGTTGATCTGGAAACGCGGCGCATCGATTTCCGTCTCGCCGCAGATCGAGAGGGCCAGCGCACCACTGCAAAAGCACGCCGGCGATGAGTAGTGCGAAATACGTTACCGGTTTGCGTGCGGTGGAGCAGCTGCTGCAGATGCCGGGTTCTAATGTGAGAAAACTGTACGTGGAGTACCGCAGTGCGAACCCGCGCGTTGAGGCGGTCGTTGAATTGGCAAAGGCGCGAGATATTGAGCTGCTGGAAGCCAATCGGGCACGTCTGCAGCAGATCAGCGGCGAATCCCGCCATCAGGGCATCGTCGCTGAAGTCAAACGGAGCACTATTTTGGACGAGGCGGCGCTCAGAACGCTGGTGGAAGACAGGCTCGTTAGTGAGGTCCATGGTCCACTTTTATTGCTGATACTGGATGGCATTCAGGATCCCCACAATCTGGGGGCATGTTTGCGCACGGCGGATGCCGCTGGCGTGGATGCGGTTGTCGTGCCTCGCCATGATGCAGCGGGTCTCGGCCCGACCGTTAGCAAAGTCGCCGCCGGTGCGGCCGAATCGATGCCGTTTGCGACGGTTGGCAATATTGGGCGGGTGTTGTCGTGGCTGGCAGAGTATGGCGTCATTCTGGTGGGTACGAGTGATGCTGGCAGCAAGAGTTTGTATGAGGCCGAACTGGACGGGCCGCTGGCGCTGGTGATGGGGCGTGAGCATTCCGGTTTGAAAAAGAAGATCAAAGAGCGCTGTGATGTGCTCGTGCATCTGCCGATGCTGGGTAGTGTTGAGAGCCTGAATGTATCGGTGGCCACCGGGATTTGCCTCTATGAGGCCTTGCGTCAGCGAGGTGTCGAGGAATTGCCGGAGTGCCGGTAGGCGGTCGTGCGGAGGCCAACCAGAACTCCTGACAGCAATGCCAATTGACTGCTTGTACAAGGAGCCCAACCTGACCCACGATCAAGCCCGCTAGAAATGCTCCTCGGGAGTTCCCTCTTTAGGATGAGAAAGTCAGCAATGAGAGCGCTAATCTCTTGCGTAGAGCGCTTTGCTTGGGTAGGATGCGCGTCCCCGTCGAGTTGGCGGGTAGCCCCGCGGGGCTAAAACTCTTGCCTCACCGGATGTTCTGTGAGGCTGTAATCCGTAACGGAACTCTGCCAGTCAGGCAGTGACCCGATGCGATTTCAACCGAAAGGGAAGACAATGAGACACTACGAAATTGTGTTTCTGGTCCATCCGGACCAGAGCGAACAGGTTCCTGCAATGGTAGAACGCTACCAGGGCATGGTCACCGCAGCCAGCGGTACAGTACACCGCAATGAAGACTGGGGCCGACGTCAGTTGGCGCACCCGATCAACAAGGTTCACAAAGCACACTACGTCATGCTGAATGTCGAGTGCGCGCATGCTGTGATCGACGAGATTACCAGCGCATTTCGCTTCAACGACGCCGTTTTGCGGCACCTGGTGATCAAGCGTGACGAAGCCATTACGGCCGCCTCGCCGATGGCGATTGCCGTTGAAGAAGAGAACGCTAAAGAGCGTGAGTCGCAGCGCCGCCGCGACGCGAAGGCTGCGGCAGAGAGTGCGATGCTTGCCAAGGCAGCCGATGAGAGCGCTGCCGAAGAGACTGAAAAACCGGCTGCTGACAAAGTCGAAAGCAGTGATGACAGCACTGACGCTGCGGCTGCTAAGGACGCTCCGACGGATACCGACGCAGCTCCAACCGCTGACAACAAAGGCGAGAACGGCGATGACAGTGCTGACGCTGAGGCTGCTAAGGACACTCCGGTGGATGCCGACGCAGCTCCGGCCGCTGACAAAGGCGAGAGCAGCGATGACAGTGCTGACGCTGAGACTGTTGAGGACACCCCGGCAGCTGCCGATGCTGCTCCGGCCGACGATGAGGCTGCGAAAGAAGAAGCGGCGTCCAACGACGATGAGGCGGCTGAGCCTGCTTCTGAAGCCAAGACTTCCTGACGGAGAACCGAATTATGAGTCGCTATTCACGCAGACGTAAATACTGTCGTTTCACGGCAGAGGGCATTACCGAGATCGATTACAAGGATCTCGGATTGCTGAAGGCCTATGTGACAGAAACTGGCAAGATCGTGCCTAGTCGCATTACCGGCACCAAGGCACATTATCAGCGACAGTTGTCGACCGCCGTCAAGCGGGCGCGATTTCTGGCGTTGCTGCCGTATACCGATCGGCATTAACAGGCAGGAATTGTGCAGCCAATCGCCGCCTGGCTGGTTGCTCGGCCGTTGCATGCCATTCTGGGTCTGGCATTAACACTGGTATTGCCGCTCGGGCAGATATTCAGTGGCGCGGCGATGGTCATGCTGGTTTTGTACGGCGGCCCGCGTAAGGCCGCGTTACAGGGTTTGATTGCCATGGCGGCGTTGGGCGCGCTATCGCTTGTGACCGGTGGGTCGGTAGTGGAGATGTCGGTCAACGGATTGCTGGCCTGGGTGCCGGTGTTCTTACTGGCCTGGTTGCTGCGTAAGAGTCGATCGTTGACCCTCACACTACAGGTGTCCGCCATCGTGGCGATGGTTGCGACACTGGGCTTTTATGTCATCGTTGCGGACCCAACGGCCTACTGGATTGCGGTGTTGAGCGAATTGGCCAAAGCCTTCGGCGACATGGGTCTGAGCGAGCAGGCAAGACTGATTGCCGCCCAGAAGGAATTGATCGCACCGCAGATGACGATGTTGACGGTGCTGACCAGCTGGTCGATGATAGTGCTCGTCACGGTACTTGGTTATGCGATATACCAGGCATTGCCAGACAAGCGCGCGGAATTTGGACGATTTTGCGATCTGCGCTTCGGTCGTGTGCTGGCGCTGGTCATGGCGGTATCGTCGGTCCTGGCCCTGGCTATCGGGGCAGAATGGGTAAGGAATTTCGCCTTCGTTGTATTCGCGATTTTCTGGTTGCAGGGACTCTCGATGGTGCATTGGATGCACGTGGTCGGACCGGTGCCATTCGTCGTTTTGATCGTAATTTATGCGCTGCTGCCGTTCTTGAATGCGTTGCTTATTATGGCGCTGGCAGTAGTGGGTTATACCGATGAGTGGTTTGATTACAGGTCGCGTATCGGCAGGAACAAGGCGCACTAGTGGCGCACAGGATAAACGGATAACAAAGCAATAGGGCTTGAAAAATGAACGTAATTCTATTGGACAAAGTGGAAAATCTGGGTGCCATTGGCGATCTGGTCAATGTAAAGCCGGGTTACGGCCGAAATTTTCTGATACCGGCGGGCAAAGCGGCATTGGCGACGCCAGCCAATATCAAGGAATTTGAATCACGTCGTGTGGAGCTGGAAAAAACAGCCGCCGCAGACGTGTCGGCCGCGAAAGCGCGCGCCGAGCTGGTACATGACATGGTACTGGTGATTCCAGCTAATGTCGGCAGCGAAGGCAAGCTGTTCGGCTCAGTAGGTCCCATCGACATCGAAGCTGCACTGAAAAAAGTCGGCGTGGAAATCGCTCGCAGCGAAGTCAGGATGCCGGATGGACCGATTCATGAGATCGGCGATCACAGCGTAGGCCTGCATCTGCACATCGACGTCAATGTCGAGATCACCGTCCAGGTCGTCGCCGAGGAATAGGTCTCCCGGGTAGCCGTGTATGGTACCTTATGCGGCCGCCTGAAAAATTCTGCGGCGGGCTAATCCGAACGTAGTGCAGAGGGCGGTTCTGCAGGAGAGGTCACTAACTCATGGTGCGAGCACTGGACGACGACGGCTACATGGAGGGCACGGAATTGCGCCTGAAAGTGCCGCCGAATTCCATCGAATCGGAACAGTCGGTGCTGGGCGGGGTCATGCTGGACAATTCCGCGTGGGACAAGATCGCCGATCTAATTGTCGCCTCCGATTTCTATCGCAAGGATCATCGCATTATTTTCGCGGGCATCGCCGCGTTAGCCGAAGACAGCCGGCCCTGTGATGTCATTACAGTGTCTGAGCATCTGGATAACCGGGGTGAGCTGGAGGCGGCGGGCGGGCTTGAGTACCTGGCCACTCTTGCCAATGAGACGCCGGGCGCGGCAAATTGTCGGGCCTACGCCAAGATTCTTCGCGAACGCTCGACGTTGCGGGCACTGATTACCGCGGGCAATGAAATCAGCGGCAGCGCCTATACCACGGAGGGTCGCAGTGCTTCCGAACTGGTGGATGAGGCGGAGCGCAGAGTTTTCGAAATTGCGGAAAAGGGAGCTCGCGGAAAAGTCGGCTTCGAGCCACTCAAAAACATCTTACCTGCCGCGGTGGATCGCATTGATCTGCTGCACCAGTCCGATGGCAGCATCACCGGTGTTTCTACCGGCTACAACAAATTCGATGAATTGACGGCTGGCTTGCAGGCGGGCGATTTGATCATCATCGCCGGCAGACCGTCGATGGGCAAGACCACCCTGGCGGTTAATATCGCTGAAAATGCCGCCATTGGCAGCAAGGTTCCGACGGCCATATTCTCCATGGAGATGCCCTCACAGCAACTGGCATTTCGCATGATTTCCTCGCTCGGTCGCGTGGATCAGACGCATTTGCGCACCGGTAATTTCCCGGATGAAGACTGGTCCCGTATCAATACGGCCGTGCAGCTGATGTCCGATGCGCCCATTTTCATTGACGATACTCCCGCCATGTCACCGACCGAGATTCGGGCCAGGGCACGCAGGCTCAAGCGCGAACATGGTCTTGGACTGATTGTGATCGACTATCTGCAGCTAATGCAGGTGCACGGCAACAAAGAGAATCGTGCCACCGAAATTTCAGAAATCTCGCGCTCTTTGAAAGCGCTGGCGAAAGAACTTGAAGTCCCGGTGATTGCTTTGTCACAACTCAATCGAAGCGTCGAACAACGACCCGACAAGCGACCGGTCATGTCAGACTTGCGGGAGTCCGGAGCCATCGAGCAGGACGCGGACCTGATCATCTTCATCTATCGGGAAGAGGTCTACAACCAGGACACGCCCCGCAAAGGTGTCGCCGATATCAGCATTGCCAAACAGCGAAATGGTCCGATAGGCGAATTCCCATTGACGTTCGTGGGGCGTTTCACAAAATTCGAAAACTGGGTCCCTGATACTTACGCGGATGAGGGATATCCGTGAATTTTGGAGCCCGGATTGACATCCGGCTCGCCGCACTCAAACACAATTTCGACCATTTGAAATCTACAGTACCGGGTTGCAAAACCATGGTCGCCGTCAAGGCCAACGCCTATGGGCATGGCTTGCTGAATATTTCCCGGAACCTGAAAGACGCTGACGCATTGGCCGTGGCTCGGTTGAATGAAGCGGTGAATCTCCGTGATGCCGGAATAGACAAGGATATCGTTGTGCTGGGCGGCTTCATCGACGGCGATGAACTGGCGCATGCATTGGCGCTGAATTGTACCCTGGTTGTTCACAGCGAATATCAGGTGGCGCTGCTGGAGTCCGGCGGTGACATCGCTGCAAGAATTTGGCTGAAGATCGATACGGGTATGAATCGACTCGGTGTTGCTCCGGAAAGAGCCGTTGCTCTTATCGGGCGATTACGACGGTGTGGCGGCGACATGGGACTGATGACTCACCTCGCCAATGCCGACGATCTCGGCGATCCGATGTCCGGTATTCAATTACAACGATTTCTGGAGCTGGCAAACGACTTCGACGGCGATGTGAGCATTGCCAATTCGGCCGCATTGCTGGGGTGGCAGTCGCAGCTCAATGCGTCGGACCTGTGGAAGAACAGCGGGGATCACTGGATTCGGCCTGGCCTCTCGCTGTATGGAATTTCGCCTCTCAAGGGCAAAACCGCGGCCGACTTTAACCTGCGGGCCGTTATGCAGTTTGAATCAGCACTTGTCGCCGTGAAGCCGGTGCGCAAGGGCGAAAGTGTCGGCTACGGCGGTCACTGGAGGGCGGAACGTGACAGTACGCTGGGTATTGTTGCTGCGGGATATGGGGACGGGTATTCGCGCTTTCTTCCCTCGGGTACGCCGGTGCTGATCAATCGCAGGCGTGTGCCGTTGGCGGGCGTTATTTCCATGGACATGTGCGCGGTCGATCTCGGGCCGGACGCCCGGGATGAAATTGGCGATCGGGTGGAGCTCTGGGGCTCGGAGTTACCGGTGGAGGAGGTGGCCGAGTTCGCGAATACGACGGCGTATCCGCTCGTTTGTGGGGTTACCGATAGGGAAGGCCGCTTGCAGTAGCAGCGACCATCAGATCCTCGCGAGCAGCACAGACATGAATGCTGTCGACTGCCCAATCATCGCGGCGATTCATGAACAGTCCGGGCCAGCGATCAGGATTTGAAAAAACCCATTTTGACGCCCGCGATCTGCACCACATCATTGTCAGTCAGTTTGCGCGCTTTCGCACCGATGGCCTGACCGTTAACGAGCGGATAGTCGCCTTCTTCGCCACTTTCAATGTGCACGATGAAATAGCCTTCTTTGCGGCGTGTAATCGCCGCGACCTGGATACCTGGCCGTCCAAGCGTTGTCAGTGCTTTGGTCAGTTCAAGTTCGCGACCGGCAAATGCCCCGCTTATGACCTGCAGTTTGGCCAATGGCAGCGCACTGGGCGCCGTACTCGGATCAATGCCCGTGGTAGTTTCTGTGTGCTTCCTGGGCTCTTGTGTGCTGGGTTGGTCCGCTACAGGTTCGTCTGCTGCAGGTTCATCGACTACAGGTTCGTCTGCCACAGGTTCATCGACTACAGGTTCGTCCGCTGCTGAATCCTCGTCCGCAGCCGCGTCGGTGCCTGACTCTTCAGCCTTGGTTTCCTGATAACTGGAGCCTTCGCTTACGTAATCTGAAGAGGACTGAGCCGGCTTGTCATCAATATCCGGCATATCCACCTTGAGATCCATGCGCTCTTCGGCGGCACGATTTGCGGCGGCCTCGTCAGCGGCCGCCTCGGCTCTAGCGAGCTGCCCGGCATCCTGCTGTCCGGCCGGGATGACCATGGTTTTTTCGAACTCATCCTGCTCTTGTGCATTGCTTTCATCGTCGGCAAAGCGCAGTTGATGGTGTCCGATCGTAATCACGTCCCCGTGTTGCAGCGCGTGCTTTTTGACCAGCTTGCCATTGACATAGGTCCCGTTGGTGCTGTTCAGGTCCTCGAGAAAAGAGTCATTCAGAATGTTGATAATAAGTGAGTGGTGACCACTAACGGCGGGATTGTCGATGCGCACATCATTGTCGGGCAGGCGCCCAATCGTGTAGCGCTCTTTCGACATGTTGTATTCCGCGAGAACCTGGCTGTCCAGGCTAAGGATTAAGCGTGCCATATTATTATTGCCGTCTCTCTGAAGACCGATTTTTGGCGAGCGTCATGCTATGTAAACGCTCCGCCCCCCTATGAGCGAAACAAGTTCGAGATTCTTTCCAGCAAACTTCGCCTGGCCGGAAAGGCTTCCACGATCTGAGCCATCATGATGGATATGTTGTCGCGTCCGCCATGATCATTGGCCAACTGAACTAATTGTTGAGCCACTACATCAAGGCTAGCATTAAACGTGCTGATAGTTAAGTGAATATCCTCAT
>CAYUOY010000059.1:0-12254 GCA_964446495.1 uncultured Woeseiaceae bacterium
CGCAAGTCGTTTTCGATGCACTTCGGCGTCACGCCAGTGAGGCAGTCAGCGAGCTGTCTGCAAGAGATGAGTGGTCCGCACGAGTGGCAGAATCGGTGTTCGACTTTATGGAGAAGTCATCCGCGTATCAAAATGTCAGTGAACTGGCCTACCTGAACATGCGCGTGCGGGGGCGCTAGCCCGGACTCGCGTTCGCGAACACAACCGTATCGGCGAGCGCCTGCCGACTCACTGTGCGTCACAGGTCACAAGCTCTACCGCATCAATGTTGCCTGCGGGTGTAAAACCAAATATCTGTCCATAGAAGGCCAGTTCGGCATTAAGCGCGAAAATGTTGTTGGCCGGTTGACGGAATCCATGCCCCTCACCCTCAAAGGTCAGGTAGGCAGTAGGAATACAGTTCTTCTTTAGTACCTCGAAAATCATTTCAGATTGATTGGGCGGTACGACCTTGTCCTCCAGACCCTGCAATAGCAACAGGGGTGCATTGATGGTGTCCACGCTATGCAGCGGTGACCTGGCCACGTAGACGTCGCGCGCTTCCGGATACGGGCCAATGAGCTGGTCCGCAAAATGGGATTCAAATTTATGAGTGTCGCGGGCAATGGCTTCGAGATCGCTGATACCAAAATAGCTCACACCGGCCTTGAAAATGTCCAGAAAGGCCAGCGAAGCGAGCACGGTATAGCCGCCGGCGCTACCGCCACGGATGGCTAGCTGATCGCCATCCACGAAGCCCCCATCCGCCAGCCACTTGGCCCCACTGGCCGCGTCTTCGATGTCGACAATGCCCCAGTTGGGATACAACAACTTGCGAAAAGCACGTCCGTAGCCGGTGCTGCCCCGATGATTGACATCAAAGACCGCAAAGCCGCGTGAGGTCCAGAATTGAATGCCCGGAGAAAGGCTCGCTACCGTGGCGCCAACCGGACCACCATGCACTTTGACGATCAGCGGTGGTAACGTGCCTTCCGGTCCGCGGAAGTCCGCGTTCCTCGGCGGGTAATAGAAGCCAAAGGCGCGCTCGGAGCCATCGTTACCGGTCGGGTAGCTGATGGCCTCCGGTGCCGAGCGATAATCGTCGTCGATAACCGGGCCGTCAGGGCGATAAATCTCTTCGTAGTCATTGCCAGTCAGTTTATAAATCGCAGTCTGGGAGGAAGGCGTTGCGGCCGAAAAATAAACGCCGTTATCGGTTGGATTGACGCCGCCCGCGAACGTCAGCGCGGTGCCAATATTTCCTATCTTGCCGGTCACGAGATCGACACGCGCCAGGTAATAAAGCCCCTCCGACGCATAGGTAATCACGGCGCTCGAGGCGCTCTCCAGCCCATAGCTCGTCATCTCGATGTCGCGAGTAAAGACCGCCTGCACCTGACCTTCCGCCGTGCGCCGATAGAGATTCCACCAGTTCTCAAAGTCAGCCACAAAATACAGGGTGCCGTCGCTGGCGTAGAGCGGCAGCTTGATCGACACGTTGCCCTCCTGTGGAATTTCAATCGTATCGGCAACGGCACCAAATTGATCGAACCGGATTACGCGGAGCTGAGTGTCGTCCCAGGGCATGTTGGGGTGCGACCACGTGATGAAGGCGACCTCATCGCCGGCGGGAGAAAGCGCCGGGTTGCTGACGAAGTCTGTTCCCTCGAACAGAACCGTCCCTGCGCCGGGGGTCTCCATATCGATGGCGACCAGGTTATTGACCGGCTCGCCCGGTTTGCGATGGTCCTCACGAACACAAATAAGCCGCGACCGTGCAGCGTCTGCAACACATTGCATATAACGAAGACCGTCCGGGGTTAACGCAATGGCCGGTTCCTCGCCAGAGAGGCGGTAGATTTTTTGATCTTCGAAATTTGAATAATAAATATCCGGGCCGTTAACCACATAGGGAAGGCCGCCGTATTCATGCACCCTGGATCGAACGCTGACTCCGGCGGGCGATAACACGGCGGTAGAGCGGTCTTCTTCCAGTCGGAGCAGAACGTTGCGACCGTTTTCACTGGCGCGTTGCTCGACAAAATAGAGTCGGTTGTTATTCGTGGTCAACGCGGATACCCGGTCGGCGCTCTCAAACATACTGGCGGCGCTCATAGGTGACACCCATGCTCCGTAGGCCGCAACTTTTGCCATTGGCACGGGTTCATTCCGGGGTTCCGGGAACGGTTGCAGGAACCACCAGTAACCGAGACCAGCAATGATCAGCACGAATATAAACAGGAAACTACGTCGCATATTCATTCCTCAACGGATTGCCGCATTTTAGCATCCGCCGGAACTCAACGGAGCGATCACAAGCCCGAAGATTACGATCGTTGGCGATTAATTGCCGTACAGGCGATTCGGCAACCAGGTGACCAGATCGGGAAAGGCAGCGAGAATCAGCAGCGCCAGAATCTGGATGGCAACAAACGGGGCAACACCCCGGTAGATTTGCGGCGTCGTCACCGACTCTGGCGCCACGCCTCGAAGATAGAAAAGCGCAAAACCGAACGGTGGTGTGAGGAAAGACGTTTGCAGGTTTATCGCAATCATGATGCCCAGCCACACTGGATCAAGACCCATGCTCAGCAATACCGGGGCAACGATCGGCACCACGACAAAAGTGATCTCAATAAAATCGAGTACGAAGCCGAGCAAAAACATCACCAGCATGACCACGAGTACGGCAGTGAAAACTCCGCCGGGAAGGGCCGCCAGCAACGCCCGTACGCCGTCGTCCCCCCCGTAGCCGCGAAACACCAGCGAGAATACGGAGGCACCGATCAATATCAGAAAGACCATGCTGCTGACACGCAACGTGCCACGCATGATTTCCTGCAGCCTTTGCTTCGATAACTGGCGTCGCTGCACGGCAATGAACAAGGCGCCTGTTGCGCCCACGCCAGCCGCCTCAGTCGGTGTCGCAAGTCCGCCCAGAATCGAACCGAGAACGGCAAAGATGAGCAGCAATGGTGGCACCAGGGCGTGCAGCACACCGAAAAATGAAACCGATTCATCCGCGGTGCGCGTATGTGCAGGCATCGATGCTGGTTTGACAATGGCGACGATGACGAGATAGCCAATGTACAACAGCACCAGCAACAGACCGGGAATCACCGCGCCGGCAAAGAGGTCGCCCACCGACACGGTGTCGGGCGAAAAAATACCTTGCGCGAGTTGCGAGCGCTGATAGGCGGAGGACATGACGTCGCCAAGCATCACCAGAATGATGGACGGTGGAATAATCTGGCCGAGCGTGCCGGAGGCACAGATGATTCCGCTCGAGATCTCGGCCGAATAACCGCGCTTCAGCATTGTGGGCAGTGACAGCAGACCCATGGTGACCACCGTTGCGCCCACAATTCCCGTGCTGGCGGCGAGCAGCATGCCAACGATGGTGACTGAAATTCCCAGTCCGCCGCGTAAGTTGCCAAAAAGAGCGCTGAGCGTCTCAAGCAACTCTTCTGCGATCCTGGCGCGCTCAAGCGTAATGCCCATGAACACGAACAACGGCACCGCCACCAGCGTTTCGTTCGTCATGATGCCAAAAATGCGGCTCGGCAGGGCCGCCAGGAATGTGGCCTCAAAGCCGCCGGCCAACACTCCGACGAAGGCAAAAATCAGTGCGGTACCACCCAGCGAGAACGCGACGGGAAAGCCACTGAGCAACAGCAAAATCACCGCCAGGAATAACAGCAGGGCGACCCATTCCATTCCTCAGCGCCCCTTCAACCGTCGCGCGGACGTGAGTAACAAAGACAGTCCCTGCAGCGCCACAGTGATCGGCATGACCAGCAATATGGACTTCAACAGCGGAATGGCGGGATAGGCAAGACCGCCGCTATCCCGGGAAACCTCCTTGACCATCCATGCCGCGCGAACGTAATCCCAGGATTCGACCAGAAAGAAAAGACACAAGGGGAAGATAAAAAACAGCACGCCGAACAGGTCCACCCAGGCACGCTTTTTGGCACTCATATCGCGGTAGAAAATATCGACCCGAACATGCTCCTCTTGCTGCAGCGTATAAGCAGCACCGAGCATAAATACGGCTCCGTGCATCCAGATGAGAGACTCCTGCAACCAGATGAAACCGGCGTCGAAGACGTAGCGTAAAACAACGATCGAAAATGTGGTGACCACCATGAACAGGGTGAGCCATGCGGCCATCCGACCGGTGGCGACGCTGAACGCATCCAGCCTTGCACTCCAACGCTGGTTTTGGTCAACCATCGCGACTCACCGTCGTGCGTGGAACGCGAGAGACCAGACCTGCCACCCGGCTACTGACGCCAGAAGGTAGGCGTAATCAGGACCAATAGAGTGAAGATTTCGAGCCGTCCGAGCAGCATGCCAACGATGGCGATCAGTTTTGCCGCATCGGGGACGGTCATGAATCCCGAAGCGACATCGCCGAGTCCGGGCCCGAGATTATTCAGTACCGCCGCGACCGCCGAGAATGCCGTTACCTGATCGAGACCGGTCATCATCATCAACAACAGCATGATACTGAAAACGATCACGTAAACAGCGAAGAACCCCCATACAGCATCGACGACACGGAAAGGGACCGCCTGATAGCCAATCTTGACCGGAATTTCCGCGCTTGGGTGCACCAGGCGAGCAATCTCTCGCATGCCCTGTTTGTAGATGAGCAACCAGCGAATGACCTTGATTCCACCGGCGGTCGATCCGGCCGAGCCACCAACAAAACTGGCGAAAATCAGCAGCACCGGAATGGCCCCGGGCCAACTGGAATAATCGGCCGTCGTAAAACCGGTGGTGGTCGCAATGGATACCGCTTGAAACAAACCGTTGATCGCCGTGGCAGATAGTGTCGAGTAAGTGTCATACCAGAGCAATGAACCGATGACGCTGGCCGTTACGACACCAAGAACAAAAGCATAAGCCCGCAATTCATGGTCAGCGAAGTAATGTGAGATCTGCATTTTTCTCCAGGCGAAAAAATGCAATGAAAAATTGATGCCGGCAGCGAACATGAAAAACACGGCAATGAGCTCAATGGCCGGGCTGGCAAAATAGCCGATGCTTGCATCGTGTGGCGAGAACCCACCAATGGCGACTGTGGAGAAAGCGTGGCAAATGGCATCAAACCAGGGCATCCCGGCCAGCCAGTAACTGACGCCACACAGCAGGGTGAAGAAAAAATAGACGTACCAAAGCGCTTTCGCCGTCTCCGTAATCCGGGGTGTCAGTTTGGTGTCCTTGACCGGCCCCGGCGTTTCGGCGCGGTACAGCTGCATGCCACCGACGCCAAGCATTGGCAGTATCGCCACCGCCAGAACGATGATGCCCATGCCCCCAAGCCATTGCAGTTGTTGGCGGTAATAAAGGATGGAATGCGGCAGGTCATCGAGACCGGTCAATACCGTTGCACCGGTCGTGGTCAGTCCCGACATGGATTCAAATATCGCATCGAGCAGGGTCATGGACAATGTGTCTGCCAGATACAAAGGGGCGGCACCGAAAGCGCCCAACACCGTCCAGAACGCCGCCACGACCAGGAAGCCGTCGCGAAGCCGCAAGTCCCGCTGCGCGTGTCGCACGGGTAACCAGATCAGAAAGCCCACAACTAAAGTGAGAGCAAAGCCCTTAACAAAGGGCAGCCATGCCCCGTCATCAAAAATGAAGCTGAAGATGATCGGCGGAAGCATCGTCAGGCTGAACACCATCAGCAGCAGCCCAAGTATGCGTTGCACCACTGTCAGGTTCATTGCGGCAGGTATCCACCCGGCTCAGACAAAGGACACGCCCACTTGAAATAATTTCTCGACATATTCAATCTTGCGTCGGTCAGTCACGAACAGAATCATGTGGTCGTTATTTTCAATCACGGTGTCATGATGCGCCATGATCACCTCTTCCTCGCGGACGATGGCAACGATGCGGCAACCACGCGGCAAGCCAAGGTCCTCAATTTTCTTGCCAACGACCGAAGAGTCTTCGGCACTGCCGTGTGCAATGGCCTCGATAGCTTCGGCAGCGCCACGACGCAGCGAATGAACCTTGACGACATCGCCACGACGAACATGCGAGAGCAATGAGCCGATGGTGATTTGTCGCGGCGAGATGGCAATGTCGATGTTGCCGGACTCGACCAGCTCGGCATAAGAAGGCCGGTTGATCAGCGCCATGACTTTGTTAGCACCGAGACGCTTGGCGAGCATCGAGGAAAGGATGTTGGCTTCCTCGGCATTGGTTACCGCACAAAACACATCAACCCGGTCAATGTTTTCTTCGAGCAGGAGCTCTTCGTCCGCGGCGTCGCCAACGAGCACGATGGCCTTGTTCAGTTGCTCGGAGATCTGTCGGGCCCGTTTTGGGTCGCGCTCTATCAGTTTGACCTGGTTGGTTTGTTCGAGTGCCAGCGCAAGTCGCACGCCGATGTGGCCGCCACCGGCGATCACCACTCGTCGCACGGGCTCTTCCAGTTTTCGCATCTCGCTCATGAACACGCGAATGTCCTGGCGGGCTGCGATAAAAAATACCTCGTCATTCTCTTCAATAATGGTGTCGCCAGTCGGTTCCACCGCCTTGCCATCGCGATAGATCGCCGCGATACGCCCTTCGGTATTTGGAATGTGTTCTTTTAGCGAAGCGATTTTCTGACCCGCAAGCAGGCCATCTTTGTCCACCTTCACGCCGACAAGACGCACTCGCCCATCCGCAAACTCAAGCGCCTGCAGGGCGCCTGGATAGAGAATCAATTGCTCGATGTATTCGCACACCAGTTGCTCCGGACTGATGCGGACGTCGACGGGCATGGCATCCTGGGCAAACAGCATTTTGGCGTTCATGTATTCTGCAGAGCGGATGCGAGCGATTTTTGTGGGGGTGTGAAAAAGCGTGTAGGCGACCTGACAGGCGACCATGTTGGTTTCGTCCATGTCGGTCAACGCGACGATGATATCGGCGTCGTTCGCGCCGGCACGCTCAAGCACCTCGGGGTAGGCGGCGTGACCCACCACTGTGCGAATGTCGAGGCGATCCTGTAGCTCGCGTAGAACCTCGGGCCGGGTGTCCACGACAGTAACCTCGTTGGCCTCTTCGCGAGACAAATGATATGCCGCGGAAGAGCCAACCTGGCCAGCGCCGAGAATCAGTATTTTCATGGTGCTTCTTAAACCCTTGGCGCAAAGACCAAACCGGCCTGGCACGCTTCTCGATGTCCGAATTCTACATCAGATCAAGGTTCGCATAACCAAGAACAAGCCATTTTGTGCCGGCGTTCTCAAAATTGACTTCGACCCGGGCATGCGCCCCCTGACCCTCGCAGTTGATAATGACGCCATCACCAAATTTGCCATGGCGAACCCGCTGTCCCAGGCGAATGCCCATCTCCGCCCCCGGGCTGATGCTGCTCCCGCGCGCCACCGACGGGGCCGCACGGCTGACCTGAACACGGGGCCTTATTTCTTCGACAAGGTCGGCGGGAATTTCAGCCAGGAATCGTGAGGCCTGCGAAAAGCTGTCCATTCCGTGCAGCCGGCGTTGATCGGCATGGGTTATATACAAGGTTTTCTTGGCACGCGTAATGCCGACATAGCACAAGCGCCGCTCTTCTTCGAGGCCGTTCGGATCCGCGATGGAGCGTTGATGCGGAAACAGGCCGTCTTCAAGCCCGGACAGGAACACCAGCGGAAATTCCAGCCCCTTCGCCGAATGCATGGTCATCAGTTGCACACAGTCCTCCCAGGCGTCGGCCTGGCCCTCGCCCGCCTCCAGTGCGGCATGTGCGAGAAACGCATCGAGCCGGGACATCTCTTCGTCCGGGTCGTCGGTATAGCCACGCGCGCCACTGACGAGTTCCTCCAGGTTTTCGATGCGGGTTTCACCGCGCTCTCCCTTTTCCTTCCTGAAATGCTCGATGAGGCCGCTGAGCTGAATGACGTGATCAACCCGGTCGTGTAATTCCATTCCATCCGTCTCGCGCGCCATACGCTCGATCAGGCTCATAAAGGCCACCACGGCCGACGAAGCTCGCCCGGAAAGCTCGTCACTGGCGATGGCGCCGGCCGCGCGCCACATTGGACAGGCGTTGGCGCGAGCATACGCCCGCATGGTTTCGAGGGTACGCGCACCGATACCGCGCGTCGGCTTGTTGACCACGCGCTCAAACGAGCTGTCATCGTTTCGATGCGAGACCAGTCGCAAGTAGGCCAGCGCATCCTTGATTTCCGCGCGCTCGAAAAAACGCAGGCCGCCGTACACACGATACGGCAGGCCGGCCGCCATCAGTGCTTCTTCCAGCACCCGGGACTGTGCGTTCGAACGGTACAAGACAGCCGCTTCCGCGCGCAGGTTGCCTTGCTCGCTCCAGTCGCGCAAACGACCAATGATGAAGTCGGCCTCATCTCGTTCGTTGTACGCCGAATAAACCCGGATCGGTTCGCCATCCTCACCATCGGTCCAGAGGTTCTTGCCCATGCGCGACGTGTTGTTATCGATCAGCGCGTTGGCCGCCTTAAGGATCGTCGCCGTCGAGCGATAATTCTGCTCAAGCTTGACGACGGAGGTGCCGGGAAAGTCTTTCTGAAACTGAAAAATGTGTTCGACCCGCGCGCCACGCCAGCGATAGATGGATTGATCGTCATCACCGACGACAAACGGCACGCCATGCTTTCCTGCCAGCAAGCGCAGCCAGGCGTACTGGATTGCATTCGTATCCTGAAATTCGTCGACCAGCAGGTGCTGGAAGCGTCGCTGATAGTGGGCCAGGATCGCCGCGTTATCGCGCAACAATTCATGTGCGCGCAGCAGCAACTCGGCAAAGTCGACCAGTCCGCCGCGATCACAGATTTCCTGGTAACTGCGATACAACTCGATCAGCTGGCGTCGATTCGGATCGCCATCGTCATCAAGGTGTTGGGCCCGCAGTCCCTCGTCCTTTTGGGCGTTGATGAAATACTGGACTTCACGCGGGACCCATTGTGAATCGTCCAGGCTGAGCCCTTTCATGAGGCGCTTGATCAGTCGAGACTGGTCATCGGCATCGATGATCTGGAAGTTCTGCGGCAGGCCCGTTTCCCGCCAGTGACGGCGCAACAGGCGGTGTGCGAGTCCGTGGAATGTGCCGATCCAGAGGTGATTGACGGCAATGCCGAGCAGGCTCTCGATGCGACCGCGCATTTCCGCCGCCGCCTTGTTGGTGAAGGTGACGGCCAACAGGCCCTCGGGCGCAACGCCTTCCACATCGATCAGCCAGGCGGCCCGGTGGGTCAGAACGCGTGTCTTGCCACTGCCGGCTCCGGCGATGACGAGCAACGGCTCCGCAGGCGCGGTGACAGCCTGTCGCTGCGCGTCATTCAGAGACTCAAGTATTGGGGTGACGTCCATCGATGTCTTCGGCGAGAGGATCAGGCGAGGCAAGTCTAGCAGTTTGCTGAAAAAACCGTCCATGGCATTTTCAATACGCCTCTTCGAGAAACGCTGTTTTCGAAGGTCTTACCTTTTCAAACGTCTGCTGCCGTCCAAAAAGACGGCTCTTCCCCGTGTCCGGGCCAGGACTCAGCCAATATCGCTACAGCTCCTGCCGCTATCAGAAGCGCAACACGATGCCGGCAAACGTCTCCAGTTGCCACAGTACTTTTCCATCGATGGAGATGGCGCACAGACCGCCCTGTGGCCCGGACCGGCAAAACAGATCGGTGCTTGAGGAAATCAGGGTGCCGAAAGCCCGCGCTTCCAGACGAAACCCGAGTCGCTCCGAGGGGCGAAAAGTAAGCCCTGTGCCGATCGAGAAAGACCAGAAAAAGTCGTCTTCGAATTCTCCTGAGGCCGGATCGACAAGCGTCCCGCCGATGGTAGCGGCGAGATAGGGGCGCACTTTTTCTCCGTCACCGAGCAGCGTGCCGCCGCCCTGGAGATAGTGAATATCCACATCGACAAATTGCTGCGGGATAGACAGGTCAGAAATATTGGCCTCGGTGGTCTGCCGGGAATAAATAATCTCCCACTGGGTACTGGCGGACTCCCGAATGTCGAGAATGAGGCCAAAACTCGCATCATCGGCGAGCGCGATTTTGTTGTCGCTGTCCTCATCGTAAAAGGTGCCGCCAAAGCGATATCCGGCGAACGGCGTAATTTCAAACTTGCCGGGACTCTCCTGGGCCAGGCTGTCCGCGGACCACAACAGGGATATTCCGCCGAACAGCAAAAGAACAGCGACCGATACTCTGCCCACCGTTTGGAAATCAGGGCTTTTCAACAGGCAGCGCACTGCCCATGAATGAATCGTCATACTCGATGTTCCCCAACCACTGGCAAGAACAATGTTGAAAATATCACGGACGGTGATTCAACATCGCAATTCGAAAAACAGTGTTTTTCAACAGGCTGCTAGTCATAATTCCATCTCAGGCTAAGTGAGTAAAGAGAGCGATCATAATCAATTCGGGCATCGTTGGAGGCGATTTCCCGATACGCGTAGTCGCCGACCAACGTGAGGTTCCAGGCCAGAACATACGAAGCCGTCAATCCGCCGCGCAATGTTTCCATGGTCCTTCTGCCGGCGGCAGGATTGTTGTAAGCAAAAGCATTGGTGAAATTGTAAACGCGATAAGTTGCGGACGCCCGGAGTCGGAAACGCTGGCCGGCACGGAGACTGAATTCCGCCCGGTAACCATCACGGGTGTAGTCATTGTAGCCGACATAGCCATCCGAACGTTCGGTGCGCAAATACGTGACGCCGAACCACATGAAGCTGGAAATACGCTGGCGGGCCTGTATTCCGTACTTGATGTAGTCGTACTTTACGGTCGGGTTGCCAAGCGGCTGACTGCCATCGAGCTCAAACGCCGGTCGGTCGCTGAAGTTACGCTGGTATAACTCGGCCGTCAGTCGCAACAACGACGTTCGCGTGAATTTATATTGAACCCGGCTGCCAACCCGGAAATACTCATGATCATATTCAGGCACTTCCTGGGTCTTTTCGTAGTTCCAGAGCTGCGCTTTAGCCCACAGGTTGAACGAAAACTTTCGCCATGATTGCCGCGTCATGATCTCCGGGCCATAGCGAAGATAGGACAATCGATCGCCAATATCGACGCCATTTCTTGAGCGTGCTATGCCGTCATCAGGATCGAAGTAGGTTTCCTTGTGCTGAGCAAACGTAAAGGCGCTGGATATAATGCTTTCGCGGTTCTCCAGTTTGCGCCGGTACTCCGTGCCGAAGGCGAACTCGTGAACGAACTCATCCGCGTTTTTCAGATCGCTGTTTTGATAGAAACGGCCATCAAGCCTGTAACGGCCGAAAAAGGACTCGTTCTCGAAGCTGTTGATCGAATACTTCGCGCCGACGGAGACTGGCATGAAAGTGCCGGACTGCACAATCGGGTTTACAAGCACTGGCCGGTTCGGGTTGGATCGACTGATATAGGGGGCGGATGGTGAGCGATAGACATTGTTATCGCTGCCAAAGCCGGCCCTGGCGTATAAGTCCAGTTCGGTGAACTTCTTCGCCTCCTGCATCTTCCGGACCTGCACGACGACTGGATCGGCCCGGGTCTCGGCACGCCGAATTCTCGCAATGGCCCTAACGGCAAGGTCGTGCAACCTGATGCTCTCTTCCTGGTCGCGAGCCTGGCGCAGCCAGCGCAGCGCCTCGTCGTTGTTACCGGCGGCATAGGCGTTGATGCCCAGGTTGTAGTGCGAAAGAACGCGAAGTCGTGATGATCGGGCGGCCTTCAACAGTGCCTGATGAGCTCGGCCGTATTGACCCGCCTTATAGTGCGCCACACCGGTGTTGTAATGCAGTAACGGTTTGTCCATGCCGGCCTCGGCCGCTTGCCGATAGCGCAGCAGCGCGGCCCAGTAAAGGTCGTCTCGAAACAGCCGATTGCCGTCCGCGAAAGACTCGGCGGCGGTTACGGCGTGTGCCATTGGCGCACCCAGGCCGATCGAGATACATAGCAAGAGGCCTGCCATGCCTGAACGGGTCATTTTTTTGTAATGTGCTGCTGCCATGCGGGTAGCGCCCAAATCCCTGCACCAATAATCAGCCGTTAAATTTACGCGGATTGCTCCAGGATGCACGCGCTGGTGGTCAAAACTATGACCTGGCGCAAAAAAACCCCCTGATTTTCGGAATAATCAGGGGGTCTGGAGGCTACGTAGTCTAAAAGAGCTACGGTCAGGATTGCCTAGAGAGCGTCTCCCCCGGCTTCCTCACCGTCACCTTCCGGTGCGTCATCGTCTGCCATGTCGTCGCCCTCGTCCTCGGCGTCATCGTCTTCCATCTCATCTTCGTCGTC
>CAYUOY010000059.1:12354-21581 GCA_964446495.1 uncultured Woeseiaceae bacterium
TCGTCGTCATGCGCTTCATCGCCGTCGTCTGACATCTCATCGTCGTCTGACATGTCATCGTTTTCATGATCGGCATCGTCTTCGTCATCTTCGTCTTCGAAGTGCTCGTCGTCGATTTGCTCACCTTCCGAATCATCGGCCTCGTCCTCGAGATCCATGTCATTTTCGGCATCGGCATCATCGTGTTCGAAGTCGTCGTCGGACTCGTCTTCCTCGCGATCCATTTCATCCTGATCGTCGTCAGACTCGTCATCCTCGTGAATTGCTTCGTCCGGATGCTCGTCGTCAGACTCGTCTTCTTCTTCACGATTCGCGTCGTCCTGGTGCTCGTCGTCGGACTCGTCTTCCTCATGATCTGCATCGTCGTCGGACTCGTCTTCGCTATCGTCAGCATGGTCGTCGCCATCCGGGCCGCGCATAACGATCAAGTCATCAGTCGAGTCATTCATGTCATCAAATACTTCCATGGTGACATCGAGATCATCGTCGTCAGCGCTCGCTGCCGCCGGGAAAAAGGCCATGCACGTCAGTGCCAGGCTTGCAAGAAAAGTTCTAAATTGTTTCATGATCAATACTCCGTTTCATGCTCCGGCCGGGCCGAAGGTCCTCAAATGATGGTGACTTGTAAGCGAAAGGTTCTGTCGTCGTCTCGGTGTTGCAATGTTGCGAACAGCTCGCCGCCCTGCGGCGAGGTCGCGATAAGCTTGAGGGGAAGCACATTTCTTCCCGCGGTCAGACTGGTTTCCCAACTGATCTCCCGTTGTCCTTCAAAGCCGGCGAGTTCCACTCCGTCGGGCAGAATGACCGTGAGCGTCGCGTTAATGAGGTCGGTGGCGGAGGAAAATACAAGATTGACTGTATGCGGTTCCTCAAGCGCCATCGTTACAACCGGGATGTTCGAGTCCGAAATTTCCGGCGTGTTGAAAAACAAACCACCCATTATCCAGACAGCCAGCCCGGCGGCGACCGCGCTGCCAAACCCGCGTAACCAGGATCGCTGGTGCTGAACACGTGCGCCACTGTGGGCGGCGCGTATTAGCGTTTCGTCAAAAAACTCAGCGGTAGCTTCGGGCACGTCCATGTCTCCAAATTGTTGCAAAAGGTCCTGCAATTTGCGGGCGTCGGTGACGATTTTCCGGCATTCGGCGCAGCGTGTGACATGGGCGTCGAAATCTGCTTTGTCGATAGCGCTCAAGGCGTTATCAATAAAATCGTCAAGTTGCTCGTTTATGGTTTTGCAGGTCATATCTTTATCCTGTTACTGACTACCACGCTTAGGCGTCAAAAAAGGTTCCATGCGCTTGCAGCAACTCCCGCAAACGGGCTCGTGCGCGATGCAGACGGGACTTGATTGTCCCGACCGGGTCACCCGTAAGCGATTGAATTTCGGAAAGTTTGTAGCCTTCGGCGTCGTGAAGGAGAATAACGGTGCGGTGTTCGTCACTGAGCGCATTCAGCGCAGCACCCAGTTGCGTTATGTTATCTAAGCGTTCGACATCACGAGCTGGATTGCTGTCGCCAGAGAAATTCTCCACCGATTGCTCCGGTAGTTGCGCCGCTTCCACGGTAACCAGCCGTTGTCGCGCAAAGCGCCGCTTGTTGTCGATGAAATGGTTGTACATGACGCGACTGAGCCAGGGCCCGGCCTCGCGCACGGCCAACAGGTCATCGAGTCGACCAAAGGTCTTGGTGAGCACATCCTGAAACAGATCTTCCGCCTCCGGTTTGTCGTGTGTGAGTCGGTATGCAAGCCGATACAGCCGCGGCAGGTGCGGTCGCACCAGGCGCTCAAAGATAGCGGACTGTTTGTTATCTGAAGGGTCCATAAGTCTGGAGTGTAGTCACTTGCCTTCTGCGGACAAGGCACACACACGTAAACTGAGACATCGTGCGGTCCTGGCCCGCATTGGCCGGGCACGGGAGATTGGATTCGCGGGGTCGCGCGTCAGGTCGCGCTCCTACAAGGAGCTCCTGTAGGAGCGCGACCCCGCCAAAACAGATTCCACCGAGCATGAGGAAACTATTGAAAATAAAATATCAATTCCGAATAAATCAGAGGTTCCCTAGAGCGTAATTCGAAACAGAAAGTAGTGGTCCACCAGCAACGCCACAAACAGGATCATCAGGTAGTTGATCGAAAACCGAAAGACCCGCATGGGCAACTCCAGGCCCACATCACTCATCAGCCGGATCGCATACCAGAGAAATGTACCGCCCAGACCCACGGCTGTAATCAGGTAGATGAGACCGCTCATTCCAGACAGGTACGGCAGAATCGTTATGAGCGCGAGCAAAATGGTGTACAGAAGAATGAACAAACGCGTGAACTTGTTGCCGTGCGTGACCGGTAACATCGGAATACCGGCGCGCTTGTATTCGTCCTTCTTGGCGATAGCCAGCGCCCAGAAATGCGGCGGCGTCCAGACGAAGATAATCAAAAACAGAATCAGGGCATCGCTGTGAATCTCGCCGGTGACGGCTGTCCATCCCAGTACCGGCGGTGCGGCGCCCGCCGCCCCACCGATGACGATGTTTTGCGAGGTCGCGCGTTTCAGGTAGACGGTATAAATAAAGGCGTAACCAATGAGTGAGGCAAATGTCAGTATCGCCGTCAGGGGGTTGATCAGAAACCACAGCATTAACATTGAAATGGCACACAAAATGGCGGCGAAAGCCAGCGCCTGCCCTTCTGAAAGCTTGCCTTGCGGTAACGGACGGCCGCGAGTGCGCGTCATGTGCACATCAATGCGTGCATCAAGGACATGGTTGATTACGGCGGCTGACGACGCGGCGAAGCCGATGCCGAGCGTACCGAAGAGCAGAGCATTTACGGCAGGAAGCCCCGGAACGGAGAGAAACATTCCGACGATGGCCGTAAACACGATCAGTATGACCACCCTGGGCTTGGTCAGCTCATAGTAATCTCGCCAGTCACCGGCGTTTTGTAGTTGGCTTGCTTCCAATCCGGTATTCCTCATCAACCGATTTGAGACAGGTCCAGCAGATGCTTGATGTCTTCGACCATATCTCCTGGTGCCACCTCAGCGCTGAAATACATCACCAGGTTGCCGAGTGGATCCACCAGGAAAAGTCCCCCGGGCGGTAACTCCTGCGGTTGTTTTGCACGCAAAAAATCGCCAAGGTCCTGATCGTTTATCGTCACCAGACCACGGTGTTCCTGATCGAGAAACAGAGTATCCGGCGCCGACGCACCATGCAAGAAAACCCGCCTGACCCGGGCCATCTCGTTGCCGAGCATCAGCCGCGACTGGCGTAATCGATACAGGGCGTCCCGGCAGGCATCGTCACATTCGGCCGTATTGAGATAAATCAGGAGCCAGCGACCTTCGTTTTCGCCGTTTCTCAAAACGGCTTTGGAGTTTTGCCCGCCCTCGTCATACATGTTCTCAATGGGCGTCAGCAGATGACCGTTGTTGGTACGACCTGCCGGCAGCCAGGCAAAATCACCGTAATACATCAGGGCCGCCACCAGCAACGGACCAAGAAACAGGACGCTGACGAGAATGATCTGTCGGCGCGCCAGACCCGAGCGCGCGGTCACAGTCGAAAGCCTTTTTTGCGCAGTTGCCAAAAGGAGATGGCAACGACGGTCAGGGACAGGGCGAACCACTGAAAAGCGTAACCATAGTGAGTTGATGGGCCGGCCGTTCTTGGCTCCCATTTCCTCATGAAGCCATCGTCCGCGTCAGCGTCGAGTAACAGCACAAAAGGTAGCAGCTCATGCTCCAGCTGCGCCGACACATCCTCGAGTATCGGATAGACGGCGACCCGCGGCCAGCCTTTGGGATTGGCAAAAGACTCGCCGCTGTGTATCCCGACCCGCGGCAAGTGGCCCGCCCGCCCCTTCAGTGTGCGCCATTGCGTGTCCACCGCTACGCTGGCCAGATCCTGCGGGTTTTGCGGTTTTTCGACCCAACCACGATTGACGAGGAGCCAAGGCTCTGACGAATCGTATTCCAGCGCCGTAATCACGAAGTAACCCACTTTGGAATTACGGATGATGTTGTCGATCAGCACTTGTCGTTGAGAAAGAAATTGACCACTTGCCTCGATGCGCTGGAATGGCGTTACCTCCTTGATAGCGGCAAGAGGTTCATAGGCGGACTCCCGTTCAAAGGTGGCGGCAATGGCAACTTTCTCGGCGGCTCGATTGAGCTGCCAGTTGCCCAGAAAGGCAAAAACAACAATCAGCAGGACAGCCGCCAGCGGCGGTATGACACGCAGCAACCATTCGTTTTTTTTGACCGTTTCATTCACAATGTCTTCTTCCATCGCCCGACTGTACGCGCTTCATGAAACTCATCGTACTCATTCTACTCCTTGCCATTGTTGTCAGCCTCGGCTACGGGCTCATTTTTCTTAGCAAGGATGCCCGTGGTTCCAGGCGGCTGTTAATGGCGCTCCGGGTACGTGTTGCCCTGTCAGCAATACTGGTCGCCTTCCTGGTGCTATCGTACTTTATGGGCTGGATGCCCTCCTGAATACCGGGTTGGTATCAGTTACATCCAGTAGACGAACACATACAGGGCCAGCCACACGACGTCGACAAAATGCCAGTACCACGCGGCCGCCTCAAACGCGAAATGGTGCCGCGGCGTGAAATGGCCTTTCATCGTTCGCAGCCAGATAACGGACAGAATGAACGCACCGATCGTGACATGCATGCCATGAAAACCGGTCAGCATGTAAAACGTCGAGCCATAGATGCCGGTGGTCATTTTCAGGTTCATCTCGTGATAGGCGTGGATATACTCCTGCGCCTGTAAGTAGACAAAGATGAAACCAAGAACAAACGTCACTCCGAGGAATATCTTCAGCAGGCCGCGTTTGCCTTCCTGCAGAGCGTGATGCGCGATGGTCAGCGTCGCACTGCTGGTGAGAAGGATGACGGTATTGATGAGGGGCAATCCAAACGGCTCCATTTTCTCGAAGTCGCCGCCCGCGTTACCGGGCCCATTGGTTGGCCAGGTGCTCTCGTAATCGCCCCACAACAGCAGGTTGGTGAAGAAGTTATTACTGTCTCCGCCGAGCCACGGAATGGACATATTGCGTGAATAGAACAGGGCACCGAAAAATACCGAGAAAAACATGACTTCGGAAAAAATGAACCAGAACATCCCCATGCGAAAGGACATATCGACCTGCAGATTGAATTTTCCGCCGATGCTCTCCCCGATCACTTCGCTGAACCAGCCAGCCAGCATGAAAACCATCACGGCCACACCGGTAATCATGATCCAGAATCCGGTCTCGTTGCCGTTAAGCCAGGCGGATCCGCCTGCCATCAGGAACAGCAGGCCGACGGAGCCGATAATCGGCCAGTGGCTTTGTTGCGGGACGTAGTAGCGATCTTCAGCGTGTGACATGTGTGTTCCGAATATAAAGGTTAATGTGTAGCTGACGTCGCTGCGGCAGAAGCGTCTGACAGGCGAGCTGTGTCATAGAAAGTATAGGACAGGGTAATCGTGTCGATGTAGTCCGGCAATCCCGACTCGACGATGAAACGCACCGGCATTTCCTTGCGCTCGCCGGGCTCGAACTCCTGCGCCGTAAAACAGAAACACTCGAGTTTCTTGAAATAGCGAGCCGCCTCGGCCGGCGCAACACTGGGTACGGCTTGTGCAATCTTGTGCCGCCCCGTGAGGTTCGTGGCGATGAAGGTGGCTTCGTAAATGCCGCCCGGATGTATGCTCATTTCATCGACCGCGGCCTGGAATTCAAACGGCGCGTTGGCGTTGATGGTGGTCACGAAGCCAAGTGCCACGACTCTGTCCTGCTCGACGGACTCCTCCACGACGGCGGCAACATCATTCGTTTTGCCGCCAAGCCCCGTGATCTCGCAAAACACGTCGTAAATCGGTACCAGCAGGAAACCGAAACCGAACATTGCCAGTGCCAGGAAAAGCAGCCGCCCGGCCAGCGCGACGTCGCCAGGTTCCTTGTTTGGGTTGTTGTCACTCATTCAAGCTCGCTTGCGCAGTGTCAGGAGCGCCCTACACCGAGATAGATGAAGCCAAAATAAAACGCGAAGGCAACAATGCCGAGTATCAGCGTCGTGCGCCTTATGCCGGCCTTCTGCCTGGTGTTTTCGTCCATCAGCTGAAGGTAGCATCCGAAGATAATTTCGGTGGTGTTTCAAAGGTGTGGTAGGGCGCCGGCGAATCGACGGTCCATTCGAGACCTTTCGGGTTGTCCCAGACCTGGCGGCTCGCCTTCTCACCCTTCCCGCGCACGCACTGAATAACAACGTAGACGAACAGAAGTTGTGACAGGCCATAGCCGATGGCACCAACACTCGCGATTGCATTGAAATCGGCGAATTGCGTTGAGTAATCCGGAATACGACGCGGCATGCCCGCGAGTCCGAGGAAATGCATCGGGAAGAAAGTGACGTTGATGAATATGGTCGACAACCAGAAATGCACTTTGCCGAGCTTTTCGTTGTACATGTGCCCGGTCCACTTCGGCAGCCAATAGTAAACGGCCGCCATGATGGCGAATACAGACCCGGGTACCAGCACGTAGTGAAAATGCGCGACGACGAAATAAGAGTCGTGGTACTGAATGTCCGCCGGGACGATGGCCAGCATCAGGCCCGAGAATCCGCCGATCGTGAACAGAAACAGGATGGCGAGGGAAAACAACATCGGCGTTTCGAAGGTCATTGCCCCACGCCACATTGTCGCGACCCAGTTGAATATCTTTACGCCTGTCGGGACCGCGATCAGCATGGTTGAGAACATGAAGAACAACTGACCCGTTAACGGCATGCCGGTCGTAAACATGTGATGCGCCCATACGATGAACGAGAGAAACGCAATGCTTGAAGCCGCGTAAACCATCGAGTCATGACCGAAGAGCGGTTTGCGGGCGAACGTCGGAATGATCTCGGACACGACACCAAAGGCGGGCAGGATCAGGATATACACTTCCGGATGGCCGAAAAACCAGAAGATGTGCTGGAACATCACCGGGTCGCCACCGCCGGCGGCAAGAAAGAAGCTGGTGCCGAAAAACTGATCGGTTAGCAACATGGTTACGGCCCCGGCCAGGACCGGCATGACGGCCAGCAACAGGTAGGCGGTAATGAGCCAGGTCCAGACAAACATCGGCATTTTCAACAGCGACATGTCAGGTGCACGCATGTTGATGATGGTAACGATGATATTGATCGCGCCCATGATGGATGAGATGCCCAGCAAATGAACTGAGAATATAAGAAACGGAAACGCATCGCCGGTTTGCAGCACCAGTGGCGGATACATTGTCCAGCCACTCGCCGGTGCTCCGCCGGGCATAAAGAAAGTCGACACCAGCATCGCGAACGCGAACGGCAGTATCCAGAATGACCAGTTGTTCATTCTGGGCAGCGCCATATCGGGCGCGCCGATCATCAGCGGCACCATCCAGTTTGCGAGGCCAACGAAGGCCGGCATGACGGCGCCGAATACCATCACCAGCGCGTGCATCGTCGTCATCTGGTTAAACACATTGGGTGCGATGAATTGCAGTCCGGGTGAAAACAACTCAGAGCGGATGATCAGTGCCATGACCCCGCCGGTCAGAAACATGACCAGGCTGAGGACCAGGTACATCGTACCGATGTCTTTGTGATTGGTTGCATACAGCCAGCGCTTGATGCCTTTCGCCGGCCCGTGATGCTCTTCGCTGTGATGTGCATCCATTACTGCACTTGTCATTTCCGTCTCTCCGCGGCGGCCATTATAAGGGCGCGCCAGATTCCTGATTTAGTTGCTTGCAATTTCCTGCGCGACAGCCGGTTGTTGTGCGGCGAGCCAGGCGTCAAAGGCCTGTCGCTCGACGACTTCGACAACGATGGGCATGTAGCCGTGGTCCATCCCGCATAACTCGGCACACTGACCCCGGTAGGTGCCCGGGACGTCCGCCTTGAACCAGGTCTCGTTCATGAAGCCCGGAATGGCATCCTTCTTGATCGCCAGTTCGGGAACCCACCACGAATGCACCACATCATTGGCGGTCAGCAGGAGTCGAATCTTGGTGCCCTGTGGAACGACCAACGGATGATCAACGTCGAGCAGGTAATTCTCAACGGTAGCCGGATCGATGCCGGAGTTCAGGCGGCGCGCATCGCCGCTGCTGCGAGCGAGGCTGCTATAGAATGCTACGCCTTCGCCCTGGTAGCTGTAGTGCCAGCGCCATTGCGATGCGGTTGCGACGATGGTCATGTCCGGTTTGCGAGAATCCTCGAGTTTGATCAGTGTGCGCGCCGAAGGAACCGCCATGATCAGCAGGATAACGATCGGGATGGTGGTCCAGATCACCTCTGCCGTCATGCTGTGAGAAAATGTTGCGGGTTCCGCGCCGGATGATTTGCGATGCTTGACCAGTGAATAGATCATCGCGCCAAAGACCACGACGCCGATGGCGCAACACCAGTACAGCACCTGCATGTGCAGATCGTAGGTTTCCGCACTTAATTCCGTGACCCCGCGGGGCATATTGAGCGCCCAGTCGGCACTGGCGCTGCCGGCACTGAGAAGGCCGAGAACGCTGAGACACATTTTTCGTAGCATTAAAAATTCACCCTGCGAGCGCACAAGCAACCGCACCTGTTGACCTTTATATTTGTGAGAGATGATCGCTCGGATCGTTCGCCAGCCGTCAGAATCAGGCACGCCGGTCAGAAAGCCAGCGCAGTGTACTGAAAGCTGCCTCTCCATGCAACAGCGAAAACACCATTCGATTGATAATTATTGGTTTGTTTACAATAAGTTAGCGGATAATTTGGCTTCCGAACCAGATTTGGCCGGAGCTAACGCCGACGGCGGCCAATTTGTGCTGGAGTGAGATGGAACTCCCCTGGCGGCTGCGCCGGCCCGCCGCCCCAAGCATGACCGTAGACCAGCTCCAGTTTAATGTTGAGCGTGCCCTCCACAAAATCCTTTTGCAATGCCTGGCGCATTCGCTCGAAACGATGCTTTCCGGTCAGGCCGCGACGGCGGCCCTGCAGGCTGTTGCGTGCTCCGATAGCCGTGAGGTCGCGAAAAAGAGATTGCTGGTCACGATAGCTGACGACCAGTGGGTCCGTATCCACGATGGGGTCCCGCAGACCAGCGCGCATTACCGCGTCCGCGATGTTGTGCATGTCCTCAAACGGATGGACATGGAGATCGTCGTCCACGCTGTGCCATGCCTGCCGCAATGCGGCCAGACTCGTGGGACCG
>CAYUOY010000060.1:0-21510 GCA_964446495.1 uncultured Woeseiaceae bacterium
AATGTTCCCGCTGTTGAACTCGTGTGTGCATGCCAGGCAGTTGATCAGCGAGAGGGCGGTGCGGCAAGATTGAGCACAGTCACTCGCGGGATTTACGACAGGGTTCGAGAGGTCGTTCCCTATCTGGATCATGACGAGTCGCTCACCGATCATATCGAGGCGGCGGTGAAACTGCTGAAGGATGGCAGCCTGCTGCAGGCAGTGCCGGGTGGCGATCTGGACTGGGACGGGTAGAACCGGCCGCAGACATTGGACACTGCCCCAGGCAATCGCAATGAACCGAAAGAGGGCTCGAGATGACGTCTGCGATTCTTGCAAGCTACGACAAGCGCACGCGAGCGAGTGCCGGTGAATACGCAAAAACCAGAAAATTGATGCCGGGCGGAACATCGCGCCAGGCTTCATTCTGGAATCCCTGGCCATTGACAATCCGTCGTGGTGAGGGAGCGTACTATTGGGACATTGACGGCCACCGGTACCTTGACCTGATCAATAACTATACGGCGATGGCGCACGGACACGCCTATCCCCCCATCGTTGAGGCTGCACAAAAACAGATCGTCAAAGGGACCGGTTGGGCCGCAGCCAACGAATCGCAGTGCAAACTAGCGGCGCTGATCATCGAACGTGTCCCGTCAGTCGAGCAGGTTCGCTTTACCAACTCCGGGTCCGAGGCTGGCGCGCTGGCTTTTACCATTGAACGGACAGTGACCGGGAGAACCAGGCTTCTGATGGCCCGCTACGGTTATCACGGCTCTCTGTTTGAATTCGAAACAGGTTCCTCGGGCAGGGAGGGGCCACTTACTCATCTGGCAAGCTACAACGATCTGGCAGACTTCGAGGCCGTGTTAGATGAGCACGGTGGCGATATTGCGGCGGTCTTCCTGGAGCCCGTAATGGGCGCCGGCGGAATCATTTGCGGCGAGGCAGGTTTTCTTCATGGCGTCAGGAAAGCGGCTCACAATGCCGGGGCATTATTCGTTCTCGACGAAGTGCTGACTTTGCGATTCGCTGTGGGCGGCTGTCAGGCCGGCCTCAATATTGAGCCGGACCTGACAATGCTGGGAAAGATTATCGGTGGCGGATTTCCGGTCGGTGCAGTGGGCGGTCATGCAGATGTGCTGCGGGTTCTTGATCCTGCTGAAATGAAGGTCTTTCATTCGGGCACGTTTAACGCGAATCCGGTAACCATGGTCGCCGGCGAGATATCGTTGCGCGAACTTACGGCGGAGCGCATCGGGCGAATGGACGCTCTGTGTGAATCGCTGCAGTCCGGCCTTGTCGACATTGCGAAGAAACATGGATTACCTATGGCAATCAACCGCTACGGATCCTGCCTGAATATCTATCTGAGCGAGTCGCCCCCTGAGTCATCGGTTGTGCGCAATGACGAGCTTTTGATACACAACTTTCACCTTGCATGCCTGAATCACGGCTTGTCTATCGCACCTCGTGGCATGGTTGCCCTGTCCACCGTCATCCGGGAGGAGCACATCGCCGAGGCGATCGAATGTGCCGATGCCGCAATGCGCGATGTGGTGGCGGAGATACGGTGAACAGAGTGGATGAACGGGAGGTTCCGGAATTCGCACCGGCAAGGGTAGATGTCGAACCGCTGCAAGATGGTGGCGTCATATTGCGCTCGCCATTGAAACTGGAATCGTATGCCACGAGCATCTGCGCGTACCTGGTCGACTGGGCCGAAAGGGCGCCCGAACGGGTATTTCTCGGTGAGCGTCTGGCATCGGGCGGCTGGCGACGTGTTACTTACGGCGAAGCTTTGACGAGCGTTCGAGCACTCGCACAGGCATTACTGACACATGAAGTGACCACAGACCGGCCTCTCATGATTCTTTCCGATAACAGTATTGAGAGCGGCCTGTTGCAACTTGCGGCCATGTTCATCGGAGTTCCCGTGTCGCCCGTATCCCCGGCCTACTCATTAATGTCACGCGATTTTGGCAAGCTGAAGTCTGTTTTTGAGCTTGTCAGACCGAAACTCGTGTTTGTCTCCGACAGTGATTTGTTTGAGGAAGCGCTCAATGCGCTGGATTTTAGAAGTGTGGCGCTTGTAGTGAGGCGCGGCACACCGGCTGGAATCCGGACCATATCGATTGAAGATTTGCTGGCCGCAAAGCCGTCGCCTGAAGTGGATGCGGCATATTCGCAAGTGGGACCGGAAACAGTTGCCAAAATTCTGTTTACGTCCGGATCGACCGGAATGCCGAAGGGCGTTATCAATACGCAGCGTATGCTGTGTTCCAACCAGCAGGCGATCGCCCAGATCTGGCCATTCGTTACGCACCGACCGCCGATCATTGTCGATTGGCTACCGTGGAATCACACCTTCGGCGGGAACCATAATTTTCACCTGATTTTACGAAATGGCGGGACCTTGTATATCGATGCCGGGAAACCGGTTCCGGGACAATTCGAAACCACGGTTGATAATCTTCGCCGGATTGCACCTACCCTGTATTTCAATGTGCCCCGCGGCTTTCAGATGCTGGTGCCATATCTGGAGCAGGATGCGGAGTTTCGGGACCACTTTTTCTCGGATCTTGATACGATCTTCTATGCGGCCGCTGCCCTGCCGCAGGACCTCTGGTCGCGATTCGAGAATCTGTCGATGGCGGCACTTGGATACAAGATCGCCATGACGTCTGCCTGGGGTCTGACAGAATCCGCCCCACTTGCCACGGGCGTCCACTTTCCCATTTCCCGGGCCGGTGTAATCGGCTTGCCGGTGCCGGGAACCGAACTCAAAATGCTGCCGAATGCCGGAAAACTGGAATTGCGCCTGCGCGGACCGAATATTACGCCAGGGTATTTCAGACGGGACGATCTGACCCGGGAAGCCTTTGACGAGGATGGTTTCTATAAGACCGGCGATGCCGGAAGGTTTGCCGTTCGTGAAGATCCGTCAAAAGGGATTTTGTTTGATGGTCGCGTTGCCGAAGACTTCAAATTATTGACCGGCTCATGGGTCAGTACCGGCATGGTCAGGGACGCCGCCATTTCCGCATGCAGCGAAATCGTGCAGGACGCCGTTGTCACGGGTCACGATCGCGACTTTATCGGCTTACTGGTTATTCCGAATATTGTCGGCATGGCGGAGTTGGCCGGCGGCAGTGCCACCGATTCACTGCAAGATTTTTCACGCCATGCAAAGGTCAGGCAGACATTGCAGAAAAATCTCGCCGCCTATAACTCACGCTACCCGGCCTCCAGCACGCGGATCACCCGGGTCCTGTTCCTGACTGAACCGCTTGAAATTGACGCGGGGGAGATTACCGACAAGGGCTATGTCAATCAGCGTGCAGTGCTCGAGCGACGACAGCACCTTGTGGAAAAGCTCTACAGCAGTGATGCAGAGGTCATCCTGATCGATGTATGAGCAGCGTCCGGCTCAATATTAGGTTTCCGTGTCATTTATTAAGGGCTCATTGCTGATGAGAATAGCAGATCTCATCCGGCGTCTTCTACTGAAGCGGGAATCTGGAAGCTGCTGTGACAACGCCCACAAAAGAATGGCCCTGTAGTTTCCACAGGGCCATTCTTGATTCAATCACTCAAAGTTGGCGACGGCCGTAATGCCGTAAGTGCGCGGCGCGCCCCATATGCCGATGGTGCCGGGACCGATAAAATAGGAATGTGCGACATAATCTTCATCTGTCAGGTTCTTGCCCCACAGGGAAAAATTGAAATTCCCGTTTTGCGTCGCCCAGGTGATCTTGCCGTCCAAGAGCGTTTTCTCTTCACTGATTGTTTGATCAGCCGTAGCGAAGTCGTTGTGGGACTTATCCGTGTGACTCAGGCTTGCATTGAAATTCAAATCACCCCGGTTACCCAGCGGCATATCATAATCAGCATAAATGATGTATGAGTTTTTGGGCGCCTGGCGCAGATCCAATCCCGAGAAGTCGGAACCATTAAAACTTAGATCGTTTGCTTCCGTATCCAGGAAGGCGTAACTTCCTGACATTGAGAATTGGTCGGTAACCGCCCAGTTAAGCTCCACTTCCAGGCCAAAAATATCAGCTGACCCAATATTCGTCGTCAAAAATGAGCCAAAGGCAGATCCGGGAACAGGACCGAATCGAACAATTTGCAGGTCCTTGTAGTCCAGGAAGAAACCCGTTGCATTAAACCTGACGCTGCCGTCAGCCAAAGTGGATTTGAAACCCAGCTCATAATTGACCGCACTTTCAGGACGCACAGGGTTCGTTGCGGCAGACTCAATGCCCTGCGAGCCCGCGAACCCGCCGGATTTGAACCCCGTGGCAATGGTGGCAAAGAGCATTATGTCATCCTGTGGACGATACTGGATTGACACCATGGGTGAAAAATCATCAAAATCGACGTTGGCCGAGACTTCGAAGGCCTCTGCGACAATTCCCAGACTGCCAACTCCGTCTCGGGCGATGCCTTCACAAGGGGCAAAACCGTTAAACGGGTTGCCCGGATCGTCAATTTCCGGAAGACCGCAATTGACACCCGTTGCTGTGTATTCCTTGTCATCATAGGAATAACGGCCGCCGAAAAGAAGCGTCCATTGATCCGCAAAATCCCACTGGGCCTGGCCATAAGCTGCAAGAGACGTTGAATCATTTTGGGTGCGCGTGTACTCGTTACCGATGACCGCTTCTCCGGCGGTTGTGCCAAAACGAAGCAGGAATTGCTCTGGCCTGTCCGTATCTTCTGTGAAAAAATAAGCACCAACGACATATTCCAGACTGCCACCCAAATCCGAGGTCCAGCGTAATTCCTGGGAAAACGTATCGATATCTTCGTCAATCTTGTCAATAACGCCAACACCAAAACGTCCGGCTTCAAGGTCTAATCCGCCAAGAGGCACGCCAACAGAGGGCATTTCCCAATTCGATTGCACATTACGGAACGCCGTAATCGTAGTCAGCAGTCCTTTCTCAAATTCGATTTCGCCGTTGAGACTGATGCCACTGGATTCGCGCTTGTTGAACCCTTCCAATGGCTCTGCCGTCGTCTGCGGGTTAGGCCGTCCTGAGCCCAATGAAATGGCAAGGCCTTGCAGGCCACCCGTACCTCCACCGTTATTAACATAGTGGAAACGGCCGTTGTCTTCCGTGTCATCCTCCATGTAGTCGGCGGATACAATCCACTCGCTTGACTCGGTTCTGAGCATTACCTGTCCACGCACGGAAGTGCGATTTTCGTCATTGACTTTCTTGTTCAGAATCGTGTTTTTGACGAAGCCATTATTTTCACGATGACTGACTACAAGCTTAGCCGACACATTTTCGGATAACGGACCCGATACCAGTGCCTGGGCCCTAAAAATACCTTCGTTACCACCCGTCACTGATACCTTTCCTCCCAACTCATCGGAAGGTTTTGCGGTAACCACAGAAATTGCGCCACCAATCGTATTTCGACCAAACAGTGCACCTTGCGGCCCTTTGAGAACCTCGATTCGTTCTAAATCAAACATGTCGAAATTAACCCCGGCACCGCGGCCGATGTATACGCCGTCCAAGAACAAGGCGACAGAGTTATCAAGCCCTGCACCGTCATCGAATGAGCCTACTCCACGGATGGCGAACAATGTTTGACCGGGCGAAAAATTTGCATAGTGCAGTCCAGGCACATTGTTGGCGATACTGTCCGCGCCATGAATATCCTGTTTTTCAATCAGGTCCGCGCCGAGCACCGACACAGAAACCGGAATGTCCTGAACGTTCTTTTCGCGAAGCGTTGCTGTTACGATGATTTCCTCAAGCTCTTGCGCCTGGACGGATATGCCGGCTGTGCCGATTATCGCTGCGCTGATGGTGGCAGATAACAGTAGTGTTCTGGCTTTGGATGTCATGGTTCTGTTGCCCCTCGGTGAATATTCACTTCCCCCCCCAGGGGGCCCTATGAACTTATTGTTACTTTAACCACGAATATTTCGCGGTCAGAACGATCCAACTAAATGATACAAAAATAAATGGAATACGATCAACTTTGTATCAAGTCAAATTAAGCGAATGGCAATAAACTACACCTAATCAATACGTTATAATTTGTCATTGTGGTTGAAATGTTTTTTTTCGTTACGGTCGCGCGGAATGTTCAATCAAATTCTCCAATTGCACGGCAATGTTAAGCAACGTTCGATCGGACCCGTCGGGAGCATCAATTTCTATAGCGATGAAGGAGAGACATTTCCACCGCTGCAATCCGAGGTAGCATCGTGTTCGTGATCTCGGTCGCAGAACAGGTATCGCTTGAGCTTGGCGACAAGCGCCTGATACCTCTCGATTTCACCGTTCTCTTGGTCCCTGGCCAGGATCTGCATAAACTCCTGTGAGACCCGCTGAATTTCATCCTCGGCAATGATCTGCTCGGCCATCGGGAACAATACATTGTCTTCCTTGACGATATGTTCGCGCATAAGATTGACGTAATCGAACGCGTTACGAGTGACCTCGGCCGATGCGTCTGCATCTCCGTCATGCATCCGTTCTGCCGCACCACGGAACCCGGCCGTAAAGCGCCGTCCCTCCTCATGCTCATGCAACATGACCGCAACCGGGCCGACATCCTCGGGCATGTCTCTCGCGGTCATCGCCACAAACAGGATGTCCTCTTCTTTCCGATGGTGGCCACCGTCTGCAAAACCTGCGATGAATTCGGCGGCATCGATAAAGAAGCCGGGATCGATTTCTTCCCCGTCCTCAAGCCGGCCCGCAGCCTCTTCCAGGCAATCCAGAACCTGTTCGATCAGGCGGTGTTCCTGCATCAGTATTTCTGTCGCTTTCATATGTTCTTCTTGGATGTATCGGACGGCAATTCGCCAACCGGTGGTTTGCATTTTGCTGCGGAGACTTCAGTCATTGGACAGGCAACGGACTCCTGGCCCATATCGACTGCAAGTACCGGCTGACCGGCATCGTATTCGCTCAGGTTCGTTGCGGCCACGCCATGCTGTGCCGCCAGTAATTTGTCATGACGGAACGCACCCCACAGCGCCGCCCCAATCGCGCCGGCATAGATCGAATCCGGATGATTGACAACCTCCACCTTCAGTTTCTGCTCGATAACCTGCTCTTTCAGCGCCGCCATCAGGCCCTCATCGAGCGCTAGACCGCCGGTAATCAGGGCCACTCCCTGCCGGGCCTTGATCGATTTCAGGAGTTTGATCAGCCGGCTTGCCATCGCGATATGAATGCCCTTCAGGATATTTGCCGTAGTGATGCCGCGTGAAATCATATTGATCACATCGGTTTCCGCAAGGACGGCACAAATGCTGCTGACCGTCTCTGGATCGTCGGCCGTTATTGAGATTGACCCGACCTCGTCCAGCGAGACGCCCAGGTAGCGGGCGATATTTTCCAGAAACTGGCCCGAACCGGAAGCGCATTGACTGGTCATTTTATAGGTAAGCACTTTGCCGCGCTCGTCGGTCGCGATGGCTCTGCCATGCAACGACCCGATATCGATAACTGCATTGATGCCAGGATAGAGGTAAGTAGCACCCTTCGCATGCGTTGTCATTGAGTAGAAATGGCCGGTTCGAAACGAGATATTCTCACCATCGCCGGTCGTCGCTATATAGTCGATCAGCTCAGGGTCAAGCTTGAGCTCTGCCAGCATGCTGTCGAACCCTTCCTTCGCCAGTACCAAAGGATCACGTCTGCGAATTCGATCCGTGTTCCTGCCAAGCCATTTGATTTTGCCCTCGGAGACGTCAAACAGAACGGTCTTGATGGCGCCGGTACCCAAATCAATTCCTGCTGCCAGTGTCATGTGCGTCCCCTTGTTCAGTTCACGGTTGCGCGCTGCGCAAATGTGGCGGCGCCCAGCGCGCCTGTGTAGATAGAATCCGGGTTGACGTTCATCGTCATCTCGCCGTAGTTTTCGTAAGCGATTTCCTTGAGCACACTTACCGCGGCTTCATTTTTTGCAACGCCGCCGGTAAACGTAAATTCATCGCGTATGCCACCGGAGCGCGACAGAATCGACATCGCACGAAGAATGATGGCGCGGTGCAGTCCCGAAACGATGTCTTCTCGTTTCTCGCCCATCGACAGCCGGTCACGCAATTCGGCGCCGGCGAAAACGGTGCAGGTCGAGTTAATGCGTACCTTTCTCGTTGACTGCATCGCCATTGGTCCGAGTTCATGCAGGCCGAGATTCATTTCGTCTGCAATATAACCGAGATAGCGACCGCAACCGGCAGCGCAACGGTCGTTCATCTGAAAACTTTCAACGATGCCGTTTGGATCGACCTGAATTGCCTTGGTATCCTGTCCGCCGATATCGAGAACAGTCGCCGTTTTCGGGTGCATGATGTGTGCACCCAGGCCATGGCACAGAATCTCGGAACGGATATGTTCCTTTGAAAAAGGCAGGGTCGCCCGACCGTAGCCCGTGCCAATCACGTAGGTTTCTTCCAGTTCAGTATCGAGCACCGTTTTCAGTGGCAAGCGAAGATCGTCTTTCACCTGGCCCAAGCTTGCGGATCGTCCGCAACTGCGATCAAGTGCACTCATGAACATTGCCTCATCCACGTCGCTGATAATGCGATTTTCGACATCGATGATGGAGCGGTCGTAAATGTTCAGCATCGCCTCGAAACTGATCTTGCTGTCCTCGACCACCGATCTCGAAATGTCCGAGTATTGCGAGCCCGCAATGTCACGGAAAAAATCCGATTTTCGACTGGAGCCCGGCCCGAAGAGTTTCGCTGCATCCGCTGACATCCGTCCGAATAATTCAGTCAGCAATGCACGAGTTTCCGCGCCGTCATTGCCGAGGCGATCGTCTCTCGCACTTTCGGCACACGTTTGTTCGAGGTCGGCAAGCTGTTCGAGGTACTGTTGCAGGCGAAAGTCCTGCTCAAGATTTTCGAGGAAATCATCAACCTGCCCCTTGAGTGCCGGTAAATCCTGTAACAGTTGACGAAACAGAAAAAATCGGGCATCGAGAAATGCTTCCTGCTTGGCAACGTCCGCTGCTATGCCGTAATTCGAGCGTGAGTTCGTAATGCCTCGCCCCATCATGGTCAGATCACTGTCCAGCACAATCGCTTTGGTCGTGGTTGAGCCCAGGTCAATGCCGATAAAACACTTCATGCCGCTGTCCTGTCCGCTGAGCGCGCTTTCTTCTGCTCGATCATTTGAAAATAACTTTCGAGTCTGTTCTTTACGTTCGCCGCTGAGAAGTAACGTGGATCAACGAGGTCTGTCTCGATGAAGCCGGCCGGTTTTCCCGTACGCTCCTCTATTTCGCGCATCATCAGCAACTGGCCGGCGGCGAAGCTGTTGCAGCTCTTGATGGAGTTGACCAGGAAGCCATCCGCCTGGTATTCATCCATGTAGTTGCAAAGCATGTCCACCCGGGTCGGCAGGTTGAGGTTGGTGTAACAGCCAAGGCAGTAATCGGCGAGAGTCTCCAGCGGATGTTCCGGGTCGTGGCGAAAGCCGAAATCGTAAACACCACCGACTTTCGTATAGGAACTGGCAACGATGACGACGCCCTCGTCGTAAAACATCTTCCAGAACTCCCGGAAGTGAGTCCAGTTGGGCGGACCCTCGACCACGAGGCGAATACGTTCATTCTCAAGCGTACCCTCCGGCGTCACAGGTCCGAGGCCCTTTTCGATTCTGTCGTCAACTTCGCGGCGCAGCGCTTCGTAGTACGCAGTTGTTTCCTTGCTGCCGCGGAACGCCGTAAAAATGGGGCCACAGTAATAGACGCCGCCGAAATAGGCATCAATCGGCGACGGCCTCTTTTTCGCCGACTGCAACACCTTGACCAGGTTGTCCTCGGCCTTCGCAGATTGCGCCAGATATCCCCGCAAGCGATCGATATCGAACTTCACACCACTGACGCGTTCGAGCGTTGGTATAACATGTTCTTTCAATTGCGTGACGACAAACTTGCGCATGTTATCGGTAATCACACCGTCTGCCTGGTAGGGAACATGCAGCATCGCAGTTTCACAGCCGTACTCATCGCGCACCAGTTCGAACCATTTCATGAATGTAAAGCAGCCGGTATACGACAGCAGCAGGAGGTCCGGTGTCGGCAGCGGTTTTCCATTCGGACCGACCTGGCCTTTGGCCATCATGCCCAGGTCACTTTTCACATAGGTGCAGACATCCTCCGAGTGGCCCGAGCGTTCTGCCTCCATGATGTAGCCACCGCTTTTTTTCCTCATGCCTGCCTGCAGTGCATTGATCTCCGGGAGATTCCGCACGAAATCGAAACACATCAGCAATTCATTCAGATTGCCGGGCACGAAGGTCGAGGAGATTTTTTTGCCCTCTTCGTGCGCGGTGGACAACGCATCGTAGTTAGAGCTGATCATTGCTTTCTGCAGAATCATTGATTTTTCTTTCTGCACTTCCCCGGTACTGACAGCGGCCATATTCATGCGGCGCTCCATAATTTTATCGAATCTGCAAAGGTCCCGGCCTGTTCACGAATCGGTTGCAGTTGCCCCGAGTTCTCGGCGTATTTGAATGCGGTGTAGGGAATACCCTGAGCCGACAGCGCCTTTTGCAGCATCGGCCTGTCGAGCAGCGCAGGATCGCAGAAACTGGGCGAGGCAAAAATCACACCCTCTGCGTTGTTCTTGCGGACTGATTCAAGCAGAAATTTCCCCTTGGCTTCCCGGGTCGGCACATACTTGCAGGAAGTTTCCACAGAGTAGGTAATGAATGCGTGACTGAGGTTCTGCAGTGGATCTCCCTCCATCGGTACATCATCGAGCAACCATCGCGCCACCAGCATGAAGTCATCGTCGACGACATAACATCCGGCCATTTCGATTGACTTGAGAAGACCTAACGGCGGTTGCTCGCAGAACAGGCCATTGACGACCACCCGGCAGTTATCCCGGGCGGGCCGTTGTACAGCCTTCGCAGCAGCGATGTAGTCCCGTATGAGTTGCGTGTGTTCCTCGACGGGCAAAACCATGCCCGCGCGCATTAACAGGTATACCTCCGGTGTCAGCACTTGCCACGGTTGAGCCGAGCGGTAGGCATACAGTTCATTAAGAACCTGGCGATTTTCGTTATACAGGGCAATCGACGCGCGCAGGTTGTCGTCCGTGATTTCGCAGCCTCCCAGTGCCGAGAGTTCATCGCATAAAACCCGTAACTCGCGCGTATAAAAGACACCGCCGACGTCCAGGTCGAAGTCCTGCGGTACATCGAAGTAGCGGACCAGCTTGTCCTTGAACTTTAGTTGCCACATTCCCGAGAGATTGCGAATGACATCGCAAGTGCTGGGAAAAAGCATGCCGTCGAGCGAATCAAGACGCCCGGTAACGGCCAGTTCGATCGTGGAGCGTGGTATTCGGCAAATGTAGCTCTGGTAATAAGCGTCGCCATGAATGACATCGAGCTGGTCACCGCCGCCGAGAATCCCGACCGGCAACATGCCGGCGGCATGAATGATTTCCCGGGGCACATACACCGGCATGTGACCGATCGCTTTTTGGCCGGGATGGGCTTCTTTCCAGCGCTTTACGCAGTTGAAATCGAGATCGTCATACAAATCCTGACAATGCTCGACAATCTGTTCCAAGTTCATTGGCAGAGCGCTCTTTCGCTAAAAGTCGTATAATCGTACCGAAATACTTCTTTAAGGTCAAACCAGTGCTATGGTAGGCAAATTGTATTGGTTTGATACGGGTTGGTAGTTTATGGGACAGCATTGGGCTAGGCGGCGGTTATCGGGTTACGATAGCCGCTCCGGAATGGATACATCGACGCCAAAATGAACAAGCAGAAGATCGATATTCGGCAGGTAGTTGACGCAGACATCGCAGCCATAGTGGCGCTGGACGCGGAGGTCACCCGAACTGAGAAACCCGGGTACTGGGCCGATATTCTGCAACGTTTTGCCGGAGAGAAGCAGGGTGATCAACGCTTTTTCCTGGTGGTAAGCTCTGTTGAGGATGGCCTGCTCGGTTTCATCGTCGGCGAGATACGTGCCTGGGAATTCGGCTCGCCACCCTGTGGCTGGGTGATCGCGATGAGCGTCTCGCCTCGACACCGGGAGCGCGGCATCGGTGCCTTGTTGCTGGATGCTTTGTGTACGAAAATCAGGGCAGCCGGGGTCACGACTATCCGTACGATGGTGCTGGGGAACGACAAGGTCAACTTGTCCTTTTTCAGGGGTGAGGGCCTTGCCGCGGGCCCTTACATCGAACTTGAAAAGCGTCTTGACTGACCACGCCTGATGCCTCTAAGACGCACAACAGGGAAGACATTTTGAAGCTGCAAAAGGCCAGTCGTTATGCGCTCTATGCGGTCTTGCACCTGGCAAGCGCTCCGGACAAACAGCATTCCACGGCGGAAATCGCCGCAGAATACGGTGTTTCCATCCATCACCTGGCGAAGATCATGCGCACCCTGGTTCGCAGTGGTCTGATCGAGTCAGTCAGGGGCGTCGGCGGCGGTTACCGCTTTGCCGGAAACATTCGGCGAACGACGTTGTGGGATATTATTCACGAATTCGAATCACTCGAATCGGAGATTGACACTCCCGATAAACTATCCGGAAACGCCGAGATTGTGATCAACGGGCTCGACAGAGTGCACAGCGAAATAGACGGGCTCATTCGCTCCACGCTGGATTCGATCACGCTGAAGACGCTGCTGAGATACGGCGTCGAAAATGCGCAACGAGCGCAATAAAATCAGCCGTTAAGCATCTCGTATTTTTGCAGCAACTCGTCTTCGGTTTCTTCGAAGTCCGGATTGGCGACAATACATTCCTCTTCGGGGCAGACCAGCTGACATTGCGGCTCATCCTCCGCGCCAACGCACTCGGTGCACTTGAAGGCATCGATGACGTAAATGGGTTCGCCAACGCTGATCGCCTCATTTGGGCAGACGGGTTCGCAGGCATCGCATGCCGTGCATACGCTATTGATCATCAAGGCCATCAGTCTCTCCCTGTAACCCGGTTGGCGGGTAACAAACTTTCGGTTAATTCGTCGGTCCACGGTTGCCCGGCAGCCAGCGCATGTCGCAATCCGATAAAATCGATCTCGCGTTCACCCTCTGCAGGCTCGTTGAACGCCCTGAATCCGGCGCGTGCTTCGGTCATCATGTTGAGTGCCAGCCACGCCCGCGAATTTTCCTTATTGGCGTTCCAGGCATTGAGTTTCGGCTTTCTGAGTTCCTCAAGCGTCTTGGTCAGGCAATCGGGGAACATGTTTACAAATTTGGCACACAGCTTTTCGACTGCTTCATCGAGCAGACCGAGATCGACCGTGCCCCTCGCCAGCAACGCTTTTCCAGCCTGCAATGCATCACCGGTCTTCGCTTCGCCGTGAATGATCTTGCCGTACTTATCCAGGTATTGTGATGTCTCTACCAGTGGATTCGGTATGTACTCGCCATCCACCTTCAGCGCCGGAACGACATCCGAAATTATTCCCAGGCGATAGGCCTGGTGCGCCGAACCGGGCTCACAAAGAATCCCGGAAACCATCGCCTGCTCGCAGCCGATCATCACCGGCAGAAAATCCGTGGCGCCACCAATCGGCGCTGAACCGTGTTTCGGACCGGCCTGACCGAAACGCGCCAGATCCTGGGCAACCGAGAAATCGCAGGCCATGCCGATTTCCTGTCCTCCGCCGATGCGCATACCGTTCACCCGGCATATTACCGGTTTGTCACAAGCCAGGATCGCCGAAACCATGTCATTGAACAGGCGCATGTATTGCCGGTATTCCTGCGGATTCCCCGCATAATATTCCGCATACTCCTTGGTATTTCCGCCGGTGCAAAAGGCCTTTTCACCCGTGCCGGTGAAGACGACCGCGACCACATCGCGCATCGCGCTGGCGCTGCGGAAAGCCAGGATGACGCCTTTCACCATTGCGGTGGTATAGGAGTTGTATTGCTGCGGATTGTCGAGCGTAATCCACGCATTGTAGAGTCCGTCCAGAACGTGGCCTTTGGCGCAGCGCGCCGGCCGTTTTTCGAATAACACGCCCGGAACGGCGAGTTCTGCGATCAGGTCGAAGTTCTCGAGAGCCTGGCCGTTGCCCTTTTTTGCGGCTTGTACATTCATTTGTGCGATCCTCCCGGGGCCCTGTTGAGCCAGTCGCGCCAACAGCAACGAAGGTGCAACGGTTGATAATTGATGGTATAACCGTATTGTAGTACCATAATACCAATATAGTCAATGAGAGGCCAAATCAAGGGTCGCGCATGCCACAGCAAATCGACAACAGGAATTCCGTTTCCATCGCCCTGGTTGGCAAAGGCGGGGCCGGTGTGCTGACTGCGGGTGAAATACTGCTGACGGCCGCGGCCCGCTCCGGTCGCTACGGCATGATCATTCCCGCCGTTGGACCGCAAATCCGCGGCGGCGAATCGGCGGCGTTGCTGCGGCTTGGCGAATCGCCCGTCAACTGTCTCGACGATCGTTTCGATGTGCTGTTGGGAATCAACTGGCATCATGCGGAGCGATTCGCCTCTGACATTCCACTTGATGCAGACAGCCTTATCGTTACCGATCCATCCGAAGGTGGCGTTCCGGGTCTGATCGCCGACTCAGGCGCAAGCGTTCAGGAACTGGAATTGAAGACGCTGGCCGAGACCATCAAAGGCGGGCGACCGAATATGGTCGCGCTCGGTTATCTGGCAAGACTTGCTGGAATTCCGCCAGCGGCCCTGCAACAGGCGATCGAAAAGAAGCTCGGACAAAAAGGTCGTGATGCGCTCGACAGCAGTATCGAGTGCGCCCGCCTTGGGTATGCCCGGGCCGAGCTGAGCAGCAAGACGCAACTCAAGGCGGTTGACGGTGAAGCATCCAGCCGCTGGCTGGTCACCGGGAACCGCGCGGCCGGACTTGGCGCGTTACGCGGCGGCATCCGCTTCGCAGCGGCTTATCCTATTACGCCAGCCACCGAAATCCTCGAGTGGCTTGCACCAAGACTTAATGACGCCGGTGGCACTCTGGTACAGGCCGAGGATGAACTTGCATCGATTAACATGGCGATTGGCGCATCCTACGGTGGCATACCCTCGCTGACCGCAACCTCCGGCCCGGGCTTGTCGTTAATGATGGAGGGTCTGGGCCTTGCTGTTGCCGCCGAGGTTCCGGTTGTCGTCATCAACGTTATGCGGGGAGGGCCATCGACCGGCATTCCTACCAAGCCGGAGCAGTCGGATTTCAATGCAGCAGTGTATGGCCTGCACGGAGATGCGCCACACATTGTTGTCGCTGTAAATTCCGTGACGGATTGCGTGTACACAACGCAGTGGGCGGTATATCTGGCAGAAGCCATGCAGGTACCGGTCATTGTGTTGTCCGATCAGTTCGTCGGCCAGGCAACGGTTGTGGTCGATCCGATACCGGCCATTACCTTTCTGGCCAGCAGAAAAGTCGCCGGGAATATTGGTGAGAATTTCGAGCGCTATGCGATGACGGCCGATGGAATCTCGCCGATGCCGTTGCCGGGTATGGCGGGCGGCCAGTATACGGCGGACGGCCTCGAGCACAGCAGCAAAGCAAAGCCTTCCGGGCTGGCCAGTGATCACATCGCACAACTCGACAAACGGGCAAGCAAGATTGATGGTTTTGACTACGGCCGGCATTGGGCCGATATCGAAGGCGACGGTGAACTGGCGGTGCTCACCTGGGGTTCGACGACCGGCGCTGTACGAGAGGCCATTAGCCGTTTGCCGACCGATTTATCGTCCCGGTTAAAGCTGATCTCAATGCGCCTGTTGCTACCGGCACAACCCGACAAGATGAGCGATGCGCTCAAGGGGGTCGAGCGTCTTTTGGTCATCGAGCAGAATCACACCGGCCAGATGTACCGCTTCTTGCGTGCCTGGTATGACCTGCCGGCAGAGGTGGAAACTCTGTTTCGACCGGGACCCTCGGTTTTTCGTCCAAACGAAATCGAAGCGACACTTCGCAACTGGAGCAAGCGATGATTGCACAAGTCCCCTGCAAGCTTAAATCCAGCGATTACAAGTCCGACACGAAACCTGTCTGGTGCCCGGGGTGTGGCGACTATCATGTATTGCTCAGCCTGACCAAGGCGGTTGCACAAATGGAATTGCGCCCGGAAGAGATTGCGGTGATATCGGGCATCGGCTGTTCGTCACGCATCCCGGCTTATTTGAATTGTTACGGCTTCCACGGCATCCATGGCCGTGCACTGCCGCTGGCAACCGGGGTCAAAGTAGCTCGTCCGGAATTAACGGTAATCTGTGCCGGCGGTGATGGTGACGGGTTCTCGATTGGCGGCAACCATTTATTGCATGCCTGCAGACGCAACATCGACATCACGTATATCGTTATGGACAACGAGGTCTACGGCATGACCAAAGGCCAGCCATCGCCCACCACAGCGCCTGACTGGGACAGCAAGATTGCGCCCGGCGGTCCTGGTATTTCGCCTTTCTACCCACTGGTCATCGCACTCGCATCCGGAGCGAATTTCGTCGCCCGCGCATTTTCGGGCGATCCAAATGGCACGGCGCGGACGCTGGTCGAGGCCATCAGGCATCCGGGTTTTTCGTTCGTACAAATTCTGAGTCCCTGCGTAACGTTTCGCCCCGATCAACGGCAATGGAAAAAACAAGTCCACGCCGCGCCGGTAACACCGACTGCGGACGCGTCCAAGGCCGCGAGGCGGGTGATGACCGATGATGGTTTCAATATCGGCATCTTGTACAAAGGTTCACGTGAGCCCTACCGGCAATCGGTCGGCCAGGACGTTCGGGTTGAGCGCGATATCGATGCGGAGTTTCTGATTTGAGCCAGGCATCAGAGTCCTCTCCACGAAATTTTTCCATGCCTGAACTGCTGGTGCACGCACTGGTTGTCGAGATGGAGGCGGTGCAGAGCTACAAGGATCTCGCGGTACAGATGGAGCAATGTGGCAACCAGGAGGTTGCCGAGATGTTCCGAAAAATGTCGCTACTGGAAGCCGAACATGCGGAGACCATACGAGAAAAATCCGGCGACACCAAGCTGCCGGAACTTGCTCCCTGGGAATATCGCTGGTCCGGAGTCGAATCGCCGGAGAGCATCGATCTTGCCGGTATTCACTACCTGATGACGCCTTATCAAGCGCTCAAGCTTGCGCTTGAAAACGAACAGAACGCAAAAGCCTTCTTCGAATCTGCGGCAAGCGGCGCTACCGACGAATCCGTACGCTCACTGGCGCTCGAGTTCGCTGAAGATGAACGACAACATGTCGCCTGGATGGAAGACTGGTTGGCGAAATACCCTGAACCGGCAGCCGATTGGGACCATGACCCCGATCCGCCAGCGGCAATTGACTAGAGGTACTGGCATGACGGACAACTCACTGAAATCCTGGCTGGAGCGCGATGACCAGGTATTGCGTTTGCGCCTGGCAAGGCCGAAGGCAAACATTATCGATGCCGCAATGATCGATGCGCTTGGCGCCGCGCTAGAGGCCAATGTGGCTAACGCACGGATGCTGGCAGTCATACTCGATGCGGAAGGACCGAATTTCAGTTTCGGCGCCAGTGTCGCGGAACATTTGCCAGGGCAATGTGCCGCGATGCTGAAAAAACTCCATGCACTGATTATGCAAATGATCGAATATCCAGTACCGATAGTGGCCGCGGTAACGGGTCAGTGTCTCGGCGGGGGCCTGGAAGTTGCTTGCGCGACCAGCCTTATTATCTCTGCACCGGATGTCAAACTCGGCCAGCCTGAGATTTCGCTGGCGGTCTTTGCACCGGCAGCCTCCTGCCTGTTGCCGGAGCGCATTGGTCAGGCGCGTGCGGAGATGCTGCTGCTGTCCGGTCAGAGTATCGCCGCAGAGAAGGCCAGGGCCATTGGTCTGGTCGATGAGGTCAGCGAGGAGCCCTCGGAGGCAGCCCTTGCATGGATCGACGCAAACATCATTGGCAAGAGTGCGACTTCAGTTCGCATTGCTGTTGCTGCCGCACGCCATGACTACATCGCGCGCATCAGGGGAAAACTGCAGAACGTCGAAGCAATGTACCTCAACGACCTGATGCAAACCAATGATGCAGTGGAGGGCCTCACCGCATTTCTTGAGAAGCGCAAGCCTGTTTGGGAGAACGATGCAACCGGAGTAGAACAATGAATGCCTACCGCTGGGAGATGACGAAACCGGGTGAGCCGCTTTCCAGGGTGGAATTCGACCCTGGCGAGCCTGCGGAAAACGAACTTATCGTCGAGATCGCCGGCTGCGGTGTCTGCCATACGGATCTGGGTTTCTATTACGACGGTGTCAGGACCAAGCATCCGTTGCCGTTGACGCTCGGTCATGAAATGAGCGGACGTGTGATCAGCACCGGCAGTGCTGTGCAGGAATGGCTGGACAAAGCAGTCGTCGTCCCGGCCATCATGCCCTGTGGCTCGTGCGATCTGTGCGAGCGCGGTCGCGGCACTATCTGCCCTCAGCAAAAGTCGCCGGGCATCGATATGCACGGTGGGTTTGCATCGCATATCACGGTGCCGGCGGCGGGCCTCTGTGAAATCGACACAGCCCGATTGGCTGAAGTCGGTATGGAACTGGCGGATGCCAGTGTCATCGCCGACGCACTGACGACACCCTACCAGGCGATCGTCCAGGCGGAAGTCGAGCCCGGAGACCTGGCGGTGGTCATTGGTGTGGGTGGAGTAGGTGGTTACGCCGTGCAGATCGCCGCTGCAAAGGGCGCGACTGTCGTCGCCATCGATGTCGATCAGCGGAAGCTGGAGCAACTCAGGGACTTCGGGGCCAGTATGCTCATTAACGCCCAGGAAGTGCAGGGCAGGGATGTGCGTGATGCGATTCGGGCGTTCGCGAAAGAGAAGGGCTTGCGGCAAACGGAATGGAAGATATTCGAGTGCTCCGGTACGTCCGCCGGTCAGACCAGTGCTTTCAATTTGCTGACCTACGGTGCATGCCTGTCCGTGGTGGGCTTCACCATGGACAAACTCGAACTTCGGTTGTCGAATCTGATGGCATTTCATGCCCGCGCCATGGGTAACTGGGGGTGTTTGCCGGAGTATTACCCGGAGGCGCTTGAGTTGGTGCTCGATGGCAAGGTGTCAATGCTGCCCTTTATCGAGCGACATCCGCTAGCGGAGATTAACGAAATTTTTGCCAGGGTCCACGAGGGTAAACTGTCACGTCGCGCCATACTGGTTCCGGACGAACAAGCATGAGTCAAGCAAATGACAAATTTTGTGCCCGCCCGCTGACCGCCGACGACCTGGAGCGAGTGATTGAAATCGACAGTCAACATACCGGTCGGCGTCGGGATGGCTTTTACAGCAAGCGCCTGCATGCTGCTCTTGCCGATCCGGGTGGTTTCGTTTATCTGGGTAGTGAAGAAAACGGCATTCTTCAGGGTTACCTGCTGGCGCGTCTGCAGGAAGGGGAATACGGCACGTCGGAACGTTCGGCGTCGATGGATGCGATAGGCGTCGACAGCGAAGCGAGCGCAAAAGGTTCGGGTCGCCTACTCCTTGCTGCACTCGATGAAATCCTCGCACATAAAGATATTCGCGTCATTCACACCCAGGCCGAATGGCACAATCTGCCGATGCTGCGTTTCTTTTCAGGCACCGGCTTTTCAATGGCGCCGAGACACATTCTGGAGAGGGACGCCGCCTATCTGAGTAACCTGGAGTTTGCCGATGATCTGGTCGATGAAGCCGGGCGGCTGGGTGACGCGGACGACTACAGTGATGAAGAGGGCGATCAGCGTGGTGCACTGGCGAGGGATATGATTCCGTGTCGCTCCATGCATGAATCCGACCTCGAGGCCATCGTAAAAATCGACCGCGAGATTTCCGGGCAGAACAATCGGGCGTACTACGAACGAAAGATGCTTGAAGCCTTCAATGAGTCTGGAGTCCGGGTATCGCTGGTCGCCGAGCAGGACGATCATGTTGTCGGTTTCGCCATGGCCAGGGTGGATTTTGGAGAATTCGACCGCCTCGAGCCTGTGGCCGTGCTGGACAGCATCGCCGTAGATCCTGGTTATACGCACCACCTCGTTGGTACGGCGCTTTTGTCGCAGCTACTTGCAAACCTTGCGGCACTGCAGATCGAGACAGTGCGCTCGGAGAGCGACGCGGAGCACGTTGACGTACTCAATTTCCTGCAACGCAACGGCTTTTCAAATTCTCAGCGTCTTGCTTTCGTCCGCGAAGTTAATTCCGGTCTTTGAACCCGGAAAAATAAATCCGGCACTTTTTCTCGATCCTGTTTTCTACAGCCCCACGGGCAACCAGCACGGCTATCGAACGGCCTCACACAACGCTGCAAAAAAATCACGATCTGAAATGGTGGTTTTCCCAAGAGGCTTGGGCCGAGCACTCCAAATAGCAATGACAATATTCTCTTTCCGGTTTACATAGATTTTCTGGCCGAAAATACCGAGAGCCTCAAATGCTCCTTCGTGCACGGTGCCTTTTGAATCCGGAGTTGGCCACAACATATACCCGTAATTGAGCGGTGTCCCGGAGATTACTTTCGGACTGCTCGCATCTTCGATCCAACCATCAGGTAGTATCTGTTCGCCCCCAGCGACACCACCATTCAACAGAAATAAGCCAAATCGCCCATAGTCTCTCAATGTAGCGGATAGCCCGCTACCCCCTACTTCGAGGCCGTCCGGTGATTCAAGCCACCATGTGGCATCAGACTCCATACCGAATTTGGCCCAGATTTTTTCGGAAAGATACTCTGCCAGTGACCGTTGAGTTGCAGCAGCGACAAGGGCCGCAACAACTTGCGTTTCGCCGGTGCTGTAGTTCCAACGGGTTCCGGGTTCGGCGGCACGCGACAATCTGGACATCACGTCCAGCATGCCGCCGGGCATTTGGGCGATTTGTGCTTCAAGTAGTTCCCGCCGATCGGATGCGGGATCGGTATATGTTTCGTTCCATTGGACGCCGGATGCCATTTGCAGGAGGTTGCGTACTGACACCCCTTCGTAAGCACTGCCTTTAAGTTCGGAAACATAGTCGGTCACAGGGTCATCAATGTTTTTGACTAAGCCGTCCCTGATGGCTGCCCCGACCAATGTAGCAGTCATTGATTTGACGACAGACATCGACATCCAGCGACTTCTTTCATCGTTGCCGAGCTGATACGTTTCGTAGACGATGTGGCCGTCTTTGATCGCCAGAAGACCGCTAATTCGATTTAGCGATATATAGTCATACAGATCATAATCCGCACCTTGGGAACTGAAACTCAAGGAAGTAAGTGGATTATCGCTCAATGGTAGCGGGTACACGTTTGACCCATGCTTCACTACGCGCGTGGAGAACAGCCTGTCAATATTGCGAAATGTATTGACCTGAATGTCTGGCATCAAAGCGCCATCGTAAACTTGACGCACCGTGCCAATTTGTTCTTCCGCGTGAGGATAGTCAGTTTGTGCAACGGCGGTATTCAGACCTACGAATGCGAATAACGGTAAAAGGTAAATTTGCCTCATGGCACTGCCCCTCTGAGTGTTCTTTTTCTCATTCTTCCAGCGGCCATAAAGGGTC
>CAYUOY010000061.1:0-20273 GCA_964446495.1 uncultured Woeseiaceae bacterium
TCGAGATGCCGCATCATTGGTTAGAGATGGCGTTGCGATATCCATGGCATTGGAACTGAACAAGCAAAAGGACGAACTCAACCTTGCGCCCTTCGAACATGAGGTTGAATTAGTCGAATGGGCAGGTCATCAATGGGCCGGAGACAGGTACAGCGTTAGTTATCACGGCTTTGCCCATTCACATATGGACGGCCTGCAACACGTTGCGCATAAAGGAATGTTGTACAACGGAATGCCTATCGATAGCCTCGCGAGCGAGGGCACTGAAAGGCTAGGCATACAGAATGTCGCTGTAAGCGGCATTTTCACTCGCGGTGTGTTAGTCGATCTGCCTCGATTCTTTGGCGTTGACTATCTCCCTGCGGGTACGGCGGTTGCTGCCGCCGATCTTGAGGCATGGGAGAAAGCTTCTGGTGTATCGATTTCGAGCGGCGACGTGTTGCTGATCCGAACCGGCCGCTGGATACAAGTTGCCGAACAGGGTCAGTGGAATTTCATGGAGACGGCAACTGGGCTTCACGCATCTGTTGCTGCTTGGTTGAAAGCTAGAGACGTGGCCGTCATCGGCTCCGACGGAATATCTGACGTAGTCCCATCCGGCGTCGAAGGGCTGTCTAATCCTTTACATGAACTCGTTCTGGCAGGATTGGGCATGCCCATACTTGATAATTTGGACTTAGAAGCAGTCGCAAATGCTGCCGCTGAACGACATCGCTCAACTTTCTTATTTATTGGCGCGCCATTGCGTGTACCTGGCGGAACCGGATCGCCGCTGAATCCGTTGGCGGTATTTTAGGAGCCAATTCGGTTCGACCCCATTTTCTTTTACTCTTTTTGCAATCGGCCTTCTCGGACTAGGAATGGCACGAAGAAAAGCCGCATAAGTTTAATTAATGGTTTATCTAGAAGCCCCGCAATTGCGGGGTTTTCTTTGTCCACCGACCATGCCAGACAGTAGTCGTTGCAACTCTATCTATCCAAATTCATTTCTCGAAGCTCTTCGCAAACACCATCAATACTCGGAAACATCGATCCGGCACTGATTCCCATGAATTTTAGGTCCTTCATCGCTTCTTCCCGTTCCCGGTCGCTTCTAAGTGTTGAATCTCGGATTATTCTTCTTCACTCTGAACGAATTGAGGACACCCATCAATTACGCCCTTAAATTGGAGGCGGCTCACACCATCCCTGCTCCGATTTTGATGGATGTCCCGAATTAGCTCCGAATGCCAGTAACCTAAAACCTACTGTGATCCATAGAGCTGCGACGCTATCTCAAGAGTCATTGTCGAAAGGGCGTCATATCCGGCGTTGTTGTTGTTCAGGATGATAACGACACCATTTTGATCGGGAAGCAGCGTAATCATACTCGTGTAGCCAATCAGTTCACCATTATAGGTGATGACTTGAATGAGGGCGTCTCCATCCAGAGAAACAGCCCCGACCGTCCAGGCCATGGGTGCCTCACGATCAAACAGAATCGCTTTGCTCTTGTTCGTCAACAAGGTCTCATCTCGCAAAGCGGTGCTCCACTTGTAGAGATCACGTGACGTTGAGTACTGAGAGGCGGTCGCACGAAAGAGGATGGGGTTAGTCACCGGTATTGGCGAGAGAGAACCATCAATCTCACGCAGATAGTTTTGTGCCAGGTTTTCTATCAGGCCGCTCTCATAGATTTGCCCCGTGCTATTCAGACCAAGCGGCGCCAGAATGCGGTTTTTGAGACCATCCTCGTAAGACGCCCCTGTCACTTTTTCGACAATCAGACCAAGCAAATAAAAGTTCATATTTGAATAGTGGTAGTTCGTGCCGGGTTTGAATTTCAGTGGTAAAGCGGCGACAGCCTCGAGCAACGTCTCTTGCGTCAACGATCTCTTGTAGTCGTTGTCAAACCAGCCAGGAATATCGATATAGTGGGGAATGCCTGACCGGTTCTGGAGCAACTGCCGGATAGTAACTTGATCACTGTAACTGGCAGGGTATTCCGGCAGTTGCGTTTGCAGCACATCGTCAAGCGACAAAAGACCGGATTCAATTACCTGAAGGGCGAGAACAGCAGTAAAACTCTTGGTCAGAGAGGCGATTGCGAACTTCGTGTCGGGCTCAATGGCGAGGCCCTGGTTGATGCCTGAATGGTCAAACGCTCGCTCCAGAATAATTTGTCCTTGATCGGCGACCAGTATCACTCCTGAAAATGCATTGTCGGATGCGAGGCGAGAAACAGCGTCATGCAAGCGTTCATTTTGAGGCTTCGTATCAGCCCGGTGTTGTGGAACGGTTTGATCACTGCAGGAGGCTGCGAGAAAAGTGAAGGCAAAGATCCACGCACCAGAAATTGTCGTTCGCCCCACTCCTACGCACTCCGATTCAACAAGGCTACTACAGCAACGAACTATACATTTAACATCGTATTGGTGCCCGGAGCCGGAATCGAACCGGCACGCCCTTTCGGGCAACGGATTTTAAGTCCGTAGCGTCTACCAATTCCGCCACCCGGGCCATTCTTGCAGAAGCCGCGCTATGGTACGAAACCTCGCTGCACTTTGCAGGGTTTTTTGGCCTTTCACAGGCAATAGTCAATTCTGAATATTGTCGCTTGCTCGCGGCAGGATATTTTCCATCTGACTGACTACATCACGACTGAACATCGACAACGCCTCGTTCATCGCTGCCGCAACAGCGGCGGGATCCTCAGAATTCGCGACTCTCGTTTCATATCGGCGGCGATGTGCTCGCAGAACGGGTTCCCCTGATTGATCGGTGATAGCCCATTGGACCTCCAGAACGACCTGGCCGGAGCGTTCAGCATCGAATCGACTGACCTCACCTATCAGGCGCAAGTCGACCTGCGTCCGCGCCACCGCCTCCCACGGGAACGCGAGAACAGTAACGCCTGGCATCATGTTGTCCACATCGATCGCCACAACACGGTGAATCGCCCTGGTGAGCGGCTCGGCCCAACGACTGAACTCATCGATTTTCAGTTCCGCACCGTTGCCGCGCGTCACCAATTGTGAGCGGTTCAGGTATTCCGGTAATCGCAATGGTCCAAGACCCAGCGTCAGGATCTTCCCAGAGTCCTGTGATTTGCTCACCTCCGCAGGCGATAGTGCGAAATAGTGCACCGGCGGAGACGAGCCGCAACCAGCCATCAAGAGCAGCACAAGAATGCCAGGTGTCATCAGTCGGGCCGTCGCCTTCATATCATTTTTTCCCTTCATGGCTGCTTGCCTTTCAGAAAGGCTTCGGGATTTCTTTCCAGGTAGTCAAGAAATTCACGTGTCGCGCGGGCGGCGCCTTCGATCTCCCGGAGCGTATTGCCCAGTTGATAAACCTGAATCGAATCACCTTCTAACAGGAAGTTGACGGTCGTCATGGCCTCGCGCGCTTCCTCAAGCGTGTCAGCAAGCGTTTCGATCATCGGTTGCAGGTCCAGCGCATCCATTTTGCTATCGGCCTTGCGGATCAGCGAGCCGGTATCTCCGGCCGTGCGGCGAAACTCTTCCAGTGTGATCTGCAGCGCAGCGCTCAGGTCCTGGAGATCCTCGTCGTTAACCAACGCGTTGATACCAGCCAGTGTCTCCCGCAATTCCTGCGAGTTGGCGATTTCATCGATACCCGCCAGTACACTTTGAATCCGCAGGCCGAGTTGTTCTGCATCCAGATTGGCGCCCAAATCAGCTACCCAGGTCTGAACGTTGGCGAGCAATTCCTGAATTTCCGAGCGAATGGTTGGAACTTCCGGATATTGATTGTCAGGTCCGCCCCTCAATATTGGTGGCGTATTGGAAAGAGTCCGAAATTCGACCAGTAGTTGTCCGGTAACAAAACTCTCTACCTGTAATACGGCACGTAGACCGCCTTCATGGATAAGCCGATGATAAGAAACATTGGCCGCCATACCCTTTCCGATTGTGACGCCGTTGCGGGTAACAATGTAGGATTCAGGCATGATTTCCATGATTACTTCAGTCTTGGTCTCGAAGGTATCCTGGTCAACGATTAAAGCCATGCTGGATACATGACCGATACGCACACCATTGAGCATAACGTTCGATCCCTTGCGCAGTCCCTGTGTATTCTCGACGAAATAGGCAACGTAGTAATTGCGTTTTGCCAGCAATTCTGCACCGCCAAACAGGGCTGCGCCAGTGACGAGCAACACTATCGCGCCCACGACGAACGCACCGATTACCGTTGGATTGGATTTCTCGCTCATGGTGTTATGTCCTGTGCCTTGCCTCTCTGCAAAAAGTTTCGCACTTCAAAATTCGGATGGTGATCACGGAGTTCATTTGGATTGCCGGTAGCGAGCTGAGTTTTCGTTACAGGATCGAGGAATACTGAATTGTTGCCTATTGCAAAGATACTTGCGAGCTCATGGGTGACGATAACGACCGTTGTTCCCAGACTGTCGCACAGCTCCAGGATCAGGTCGTCCAGCAACTTTGCACTGATTGGATCGAGCCCTGCTGACGGTTCATCGAAAAACAGAATCTCCGGGTCGAGGGCCATGGCCCGCGCCAGTCCGGCGCGTTTCTTCATGCCACCGGAGATTTCGCTGGGATAATAGTCTTCAAAACCGGCGAGTCCGACCAACATCAGTTTATAGGCCGCGACTTCCCGGATCTCGGTTTCTCCAAGCTTGGTGTACTGTTGTAATGCCAGGCCAATGTTCTCAGCCAGGGTCATTGAACTCCACAATGCGCCCGACTGGAACAAGGTACCAAACTTTCCCTTGACCGCCTTACGGGCGGCGTTCGTCGATCCCCAAAAAGGCGTGCCCTCATAAAAGACGTCACCCTCTGCCGGGCTTTTGAGTCCTATCATGAGCTTCAGCAGCGTGCTTTTGCCGCAACCAGAGCCACCCATTATGATGAAAATATCACCGCGATTAATGCTGAAATTCAGATTCTTCTGGATCAAAAAATCGCCGTAGGCCATGGTCAGGTCCTTGGCGACGATATGTGGCTGACGGGCTTCCATGTCAAATACCGAGGTTGATGTAAATGATGGTCAGAATAGAGGCGCTAAGAACGATATAGACAATGCCCATGACGACCGCTTTGGTGGTCGACTCTCCGACGGCCAGCGCACTGTTGCCGCAAGCCATGCCCTGCTGACAACCTGCGACCGCGATCAGAATCCCGTAAACGACACTCTTGAAGAGACCGCCAAACAGGCTATTCAAATGGACCGCATTTACTGTCTGTGAAACATACTGAACAAAACTGGTGTCAATCATGGCCAGCCCGACCACCAGGCCGCCCAGAATACCCAGCAGTGATCCGTACAAGGTCAACAATGGCATCATCACTATAAGAGCAAGAACTCGTGGCGTTACCAGGTAGTCCACTGGATTCATACCCAGTGTCGTTAACGCGTCAACCTCTTCGTTAACCTTCATCGTACCAATCTGAGCCGCATAGGCTGCGCCGGTGCGTCCTGCCATAATGATGCCTGTCATGATGGGGGCCATTTCACGCACCATCGCTATCGCAACAAGGTCAGCGGTGTAGATTCCAGCACCGAAGAGGTTGAGCTGCATCACGCCGACAAACGCGAAGATCATCCCGATCAGGAAACAGATCAGAGAAACGATCGGCAATGCATCGGCGCCTGCTTCCTGAACGTACTGCCAGAAATCCGCGCGCTGATAGGTTGCGGTGCCGCCAATGAATCGCCTGACCGAAAGCACCAGTTCGCCGATAAATTTCAGCAAATCTTTGCCGGCTGTGGTTCCGCCGATCACAGATTCGCCGATACGCTCCAGAAACCCTTTCTTGCTGAACGTTCTTCGCGCCCCCTCGCGTTCTTCAACCGCAAACGCCAGTGCGAGAAGTTTCCGCGCTCCGGCGGGCAGCCCGGCGTCGTCCAAGGTGATCCCACGGCTGGCGGCTGCCTGCTGGAAAACGATCAAGGTCTTGACCAGTCCGGTATCCCATTCCCCCATTGAATGAGACTCAAATACCAGCGAGGCCGGTTTCGGTGCGCCTTGCAATCGGTCCAGCACCGCCGCCAAATCGGGTAGCTCGTGGTCAAGCAACCAGTCACCGGATAGGGAAATCACCAACGCTTGTTGATGATCTTCAATGGCAATTTGGGCAGGTCTGGTCATTTAAAGATCATTTTGCGAAACAATCAGGAGAACTGCAACGACAATAGCCGTCGCAATCACCCACCAGGAGGAAAACAGGTACAATTCGATGCGTGAATAATAATTTCCGCTATTTGCTCATCGCGCTGCTAATTTTTCTGGCTGGCGTGCCACTAGCCTACGATCTGAAAATACTTTCGAATGGCGCTATTCGATTAATCGGTTTTTCGATGTTGCTGGCCATTGGCATTTGGAGCCTGCGCAATGCCGGTCAGGTATTTCGATGGGCGATGGGCTTTGTTGTGGTCGGTATCGCATTAAACATTTTCCATGCCGTAAATGACAGCTCCATTGTTCTTCTTAGCTCACAGCTGTCCTTGCTGGCTTTTCTGTTGTTAGCGACCTCCGCTGCCGCAAGGCAAGTCGCCGTCGGAACGAACATAAGTGTCAATCGAATAGTCGGCGCAATCTGCATCTACCTGTTGCTTGGCGTAATCTGGTCGATTCTCTATGCACTGATCGAGCACGCTGTTCCCGGGTCATTCAAGGGTCTTACGGAACAAGTTGTGCCGGACTGGCATCCGGACTGGATGTACTACAGTTTCGTAACGCTTACCACTTTGGGCTATGGAGACATTACGCCGCTGACCTTTTTAGCAAGAGCCCTGTCCTACATGGAAGCGATTGTCGGGCAATTCTACATTGCTGTCATGGTCGCCGGCCTGGTTAGCGCTTACATCACGGCAAAGGCCGGGCAAACCACCGACCGCTGAAGTTGTTAGTGGATTCTCCCGCCTATCGAGATGCTGGTACCTATTCGAGGTCCGCCACCATAATAGCCATGACCACCACCGTAGTAGCCACCACCGCCGTACGAGCTAACACCGATGCTGCCGTATACCTGCGGGTCTTCGCAGCTTGACGCAGCGCCACAAAAAGCGAGCAACAAGGCAAGCTTCCCGATTCTGAACATATTTCTCATGTATATCTCCGGCTTTGTCTTCATTTCAATGGCCATGTTTGCAACGCAATTCCTGCATTGGATGGACCGGCGATGAAAGCGACCTCCCCGCCGACCGGGCGAGGTCTGGCTTCTATTAACACGCGTCCGCCCAACGCTTCCACTCTGGCGGTAATGGCGGCAGGATTTTCTACCCGCAAATAACTCACCCAAACCGGACTGAGTTCTTCCAGTGGATTGGCAAGAATGCCGGCGCGAGGTTTGTCACTCATTTTCAGGAGATGGTATTGCGACTCTGTGACGCGATCACTCTCAGTGTCCCGTTTGATCGATTGGTAGCCGAGTGCAGCCGCATAAAATCGGCCGGCGCTTTCGACGTCGGAACTCCACAATTCATCCCAGAGAAAACCTCCCATCGCTGGCTCATGGTCAACCGGGTCACCGTCTTTCGTTTGCAGCAGCGCGAGTGGCGCACCCTCAGGGTCCTGCACCACAGCGATTCGCCCTCTTCGCTGCAGATCTTTAGGCGGTGTAAGTACCATGCCGCCATTTGCGGCGATTGCGCGTGACGCCTGGTCAACGTCTTCAACCGACACCACGACTACCCACTGCGAAATATCGGTCCGACTATTGAGTGCCTTGGTATCAATCATCCCACCAATCAGGCGTCCGTCGTGCCGAATCAGGGTGTAAGCATCATCGGAATCCAGGCCAGCAACACTCTCGAAAGTCCAGCCAAACAGTTCCCCGTAGAAACGTTTGGAGGCGGCCGGATCATTGGTCAACAGATCGTGCCAGACGACCTTGCCCGGCAATCGAGCATCCGTCGGCGATTCGGTGATCGCCGGCAGATCTAGATTGGTCGTAGCGCAGGCAGCGAGTAGCAGCGAGCAACTCAGGCCAATTGAAATATAGATTCGTTTAGCTTTCATTGTCGCTATTCCGAAACGGGCGGCCCGCAATCCTACCGTGTTTGCCGGCAGCGGTATATGCCAATGCCGTGCCGAGCGGGAGGTTGACTGATCACTGCTCAGAGGCCTCGATTCGGCGTTCTCTTTGCGGCGGAGGCCACAGCGCATCGAATACAAATACGGAGCCAACAGCATACAATGTTGCGCCGAAGAACATGGCAAGGCGCGACCAGAATGCTGCCCCGGCACTGCCACCAGCCTGGCCGTCCATGACGGCGGGCGCGAGAATTACGAGCATCGTCAGAAGGCCGTAGGACCAGGTAGCACCATCCCGGTGCATGCCCGGGCCGGAGAAGATTTTCGGTCCCGTGACAAGACCACCCACGCCAATCAACAAGACGTACAACAACAATGAAGGCCAGATGCTCAAGAGCTGCCAACCGATGACTGCACCGATCCCACCGATAGCGGTGGAGTAAAGCAGCGACTTGCCGGCCTGGTGCGTTTGATCCAGTCCCGCCTGCTGCCCCATGGCGGACACCTTAATCAGTACGGCGACATAGCTGGCACTAGCACTCGACATAAGAAACCAGATAATGATCGGCATAACGATTAACAGGGATCGCCACGCGCTTCGCCGGGCAACCGATAATTCCGGTTTTGCCGGTTTTGCCGCTTTTGGACTCGTGGCGGCGGCAACGACTGCAGCCGGCCTGGCCAGAGAATCGGGCAACAACGCATGGCCTACCCAAACGAAAATTACGCCGAAAATCGCGCCCATAGTGAGCCCGTTGAGAACCCCGAGCACTGCATCAATGGAGACCGTACCGATTGAAGTGGTAATGGCCAGTCCCATGGTCGCAAATGCCCCCAAAATGGGCGAGCCGCCTCGGGCCGTGTAGTAAAAACTGTGAAACAAAGCGACCGTGAGCAAGCCTATTCCGACCATGCGCTGGTTCAGTATAAACGGCAGCAATGCCATACCTGCGTAGCAGCAAACAACCAGAACCACCACAAATTTGATGCCATTTTTAAGTGACAACGCCGGCAGCGGCAGCGCCAGGATGAACATCGTGAAAACCGGAGCGATAAAGGACAACGGCCAGTTTATGATCTGTGAAAAACCCATGGACATGGCCATGGCAAGTGACATACGCAAAATGCGGACACTGGCGATGTCCATGCCAGCGCTGGCGGAAACGCGGCTGTCAGAAAGCATAGGTTAAGATACTAACGATCCTGATGTAGATCTTGCCGGCGGCGTTGAACAACCAGTTTTTGCCTGTGTAGGCCATGACTGACGCCTGTGCGCCGACCCGTATAGCCAGGCGATCGTCGGCGTTTGACAGTCTAAATTCGATTTGCACCGGAAACCGCTGCGCATCTCGTAACCATTGTCGATTGTTGTCCACACTCGGCAGGCTGCCCAGTGGTGCCGTTGCGATGTCCACGCCGAATCCCGTGCTGACGATGGTTCCGGAAATCACCCTGGCCGGCAGTGCATCGAATACTATCTCTACCGCATCACCCGGGTTTATATGGCCAAGGTTGTTTTCAGTGAAGTCCGCCTGTATCCAGATATTGTGGATACTGATAAAGGTCATTTGCGGGGCACCGGCTGCAGCAAAGTTTCCGCGATCCAGCCGGACATCGGTCACCAGGCCATTGTATGCCGCTCGAATGGTGGTTCTAGACAGATCAAGCTTTGCCTGATCGACTGCCGCTTGCGCCTGCAGGATTCTTGAGTTCTGGTCACCGGTTTCGCCAAGGTCCTGCCGAGCCTTTTCCACATTCGCCTGTGCTGCCGCAAACTGGGAGACTGATACCATCAAGCTGGCTTCGGCCTGTTCCAGTCGACGATCCGATATCGCGCCAGGATCTTCGTCCTTGATCCGGCGTAGCCGAATCGCGTCTTGTTCTGCACGCACGACATTTGCTCGGACTGACTCCATGGATGCTTTGGCAGCATCAACGTTAGCCATCGAGACGCCTGTTGCCTGCCGCGCCGACTGCAGGTTAGCCAGTGCAGTCTCGACCGCCAGTTCATAGGAATCAGGCTCGATACGGAATAATTCCTGGCCTGTTTCGACGTACTGATTACTCTCGACCAGTACGTCAACGACGATTCCCGAGACCTGCGATGCCACGGGAACCACCAGCGCGTGCACTCGAGCTTGCGTTGTATACGGTGTCACCCGATCCGCTATCAGGTACCAGAACATCAGCACGACACATGTCCCCAGGACGATCAGAGTCCATTTTCTTACCGGATCTGCCGCCACCTTCTCTGCAGCGACCTCCTCGACGTCCTGATCTGCTTTGTTTGCTTTATCTGTTTCGTTCGACATTGTCTTCGTTGATGCTGTCGCGATCCGTATCTAACATCTCGCCCCAGTCAGTTCGTTGCTCCATCTCGGCGCGAGACTCTGCGTCAACAAACGCCCCGCGGTCTACTTGCCAACCGCCACCTAGTGCGCGGTACACCTGGGTAAGACTGCGAACAGCCAGACCCTTGTTCGATACGTAACGTTGTTGCTGCGCAAAGAGCGATTGCTGCGCGTCAAGTACGCGCTGATAGTCGGCAAAACCCTCTTTGTAACGCAGCATCGATAACTCTGTAGAGCGCCTCGCCGCAGCTACGCTCTTGACGAGTATGTCATCCTGCTGGCGGCTACCAACAAATGCGACCATGGCGTCTTGCACTTCGCGTGCCGCCTGGATAACGGTTTCCCGATACGCTATCAATGCTTGCTGCAAGCGCGCGTCCTGCACCCGCACGTTATTTTTTATGCGACCGTAGTTTAGAAACGGCCAGACAAAACTCGGTCCGACAGAATAGGTCAGGCTTTCGGCACGGAACAACTCACCGATGCCGTCATTCCCCGTCCGGGTGGTATCTGTTCCACCAGCGGCAGCAAGACCGAGTGAGCCACTGATGCTGAAGCTCGGATATAAATTTGCCTTGGCGACGCCTACCTGCGCATTCTGCGCCACGGCGACCATCTCTGCACGACGCACGTCAGGCCGCTGCCGAACCATGTCGGCTGGCACACCGACCGTGATGTTCCCGGGAATGACTGGAATATCACCCTCGCCCAGCAATGGCGATAAATCCGTCGGCGACTGGCCCAGCAAGGTATTCATTGCGTGCTGCGCCTGGCGGAGAGTGACCTCGAATCCCGGAATGGTCGCCTCGGTACTAAGAAGCAGCGTTTCCGCCTGCTGTACATCCAGTTCATTACTCGAACCGTAGCGGTACAGTACGTCAACAATTTCGTAGCTTCGTTGTTGCAAAGCGAGGTTTTCCCGCGCGATTCGCAATTGCTCCTGGGTCGTTCTTATGACGGTATAGGTATCGACTACCTGCGCCGTCAGCAGCACCAGGGTGTCATCAAAACTTGCCAGGTTGGCCAGCAGGTTCGCGTCGGCCGATTCGATGCCACGGCGAAATCGACCCCAGAAATCGATTTCCCAGGAAGCACCAACGCCAAGACTGTATTGCCTGAAGCTGAGGTCGCCGGCCGTGGTATTTGCGTTGCTTTCGCTGGCAGAGTTGGCAGTGGCCGAGCCGGTTGCAAATTGCGATTGCGGGTATTGGTTGCCGATCGCGATGCCAAGAGCGGCACGTGCCTCCAATATCCGCAGGCCTGCTATCTTGATATTGTTATTTTGCAACCGCGTTTGTGAAACCAGTCGGTCGAGTATCGGGTCATTCAGCAGTTTCCACCAGGCCTCCGAGTCCTGTTTCGTAAACTGCAGTTCATCGCGAATATATTCCGACCATTGTTCGTTCACAGCGGGATCAGGACGCACGTAGTCCGGTCCAACAGGCGCGCAAGCCACAAGCAATCCAAGCGGAATCAGACCCATGATTCGCGTATTTATTCGACGAATTTTCATCGGTGTTTGAATCGTAATCAGCCAGCTATCCAGCCCGGGGACAACAGCCTACGTTGTCGTTTCGTCGATGGTCTTTTTGGGATTATTCAATTCATCCGTTTCCATCCACGCTTTCAGGATTTCATAGCCAAGCGCCAACACAACGGCGCCGACAAACAGCCCCATTATCCCCATGAGAATGGCACCACCGATTGCTCCCAAGAGGATAACCAAAGCGGGCACCGCGACACCACGTCCAAGGAGCATCGGCTTCAATACGGAATCACTAAGGCTGACGATAACGGAATAAACGGCGAAAAGTGTTGCGGGCATAGGGTCGGCCACGGAGAACACCCAGAAGGCGATCGGTCCGAGGATTATGAGCGTGGGTAATTGGACAATTGCCAGGATCAAAATCAACACGGTCCAGATGCCGGCGCCTGGCACACCCATGGCGATAAGACCGATGGCTGACAGTACCGCCTGAATAATAGCCACTCCAAGCACACCCTTCGTCACACTACGAATGGTGGCGATGATCAAATCAGTAAATGCTTCGCCGCGACCTCCGACCAGGCTGGACGATAACGTCAATGCCGTTTTGTAGCCACCTTTTGCGCTCACGAGAAAGACACCGGCAATAATGAGTGAAATGCTGAACTGAAGAATTCCCAGCACCATCGAGCCGGCACCTCGCAACATGCCCTCGCCCAGGGCGACCAGCTGCGGCTTAAAGGATTTAAGGGTCTGTTCGAGATCGGCCGCCGCACTGCTCCACGCCGAGAATACTTTCTCGCCGATCACCGGCCAGTCTGCAACGGATGGATCCGGGGCTGGGATGGTTACGTTGCCGGCCTTCAGGTCAGTGCCAACACTGGTTAGTCCGGAGATGCTCGAATCCGCTGTCAGGTAGAAAGGCACGACCAGAATTACCAGACCGAGCAGAACAAATACGGTGGCAGATGATTTCTCCCGACCGCCAAGTCGGGCGGTAAGACTGACATGCAGCGGATAAATTCCGACCGCGATAATCAATCCCCACATGACCAACCCCAGGAATGGCGACAATATGCGGTAACACCACACCAGCAACAGAGCCATGGCCCCGATCTGGATAAATGATGCCATTGCGTTTTTCTGGAAAGCTCTATCGGCTGCGTCGGCGTTCATGTGTTGCCCCCTTAATTGAGATATAACCGCGCCCACGCAGATTGCGCCAGCTGGGCGGTATTGGTTGAATTACGGGCAACAACTTTTGCTATGGTTAATCTGTTGCCCTTGTGGCAGTCAACAGTCTAATTCCATTAGTGATTGGCAGCAACGTATTCCCGAAAGAAGAGCCGCCAGTCAAAAAGTGCTAAATTGGCGGCCCAGCCGACAGGAGACAGTCATGATCGAGTTTGAAGTCAACGGCAAGGTGGTCACGACAGACAGCGACCCCGAAACGCCACTCTTGTGGGTTATTCGCGACGAATTCAAGCTGAAAGGCACCAAATTCGGCTGCGGGATCGCCCAGTGCGGTGCCTGTACGGTGCATCTCGATGGTACCGCGATACGCTCGTGCACGGCACCGGTCAGTATTGCCGCCGGTCGTTCAGTGACCACCATTGAGGGCCTGGAGACACAGGCGGGAGAAGCCCTGAAAAAAGCGTGGGTACAGGAACAAGTACCACAATGCGGATACTGCCAGTCCGGTCAGATCATGCAGGCCGCCGACCTGCTGGCCGGGAACTCGAATCCAGATGACGAAGAGATCAATGCTGCGATGAACGGTAATCTCTGTCGCTGCATGGCCTACGGGCGCATTCGCAAGGCAATCAAGACCGCCGCAAACGCAGAGGAGGCATAGACATGGGAATTCGACAGAAAGGACAACTCATGGATCGCCGCACATTCCTGGCAACCAGCGCGAGTGCCGGTCTGGTTATGGGTGTGGGAACATTACTGCCCGGTTGCAGCCGCGAAAAGGCCGCGAGTGATCTGGCCGCCGGCGATGCCAGTCGGGTCTTCTCGCCGGCCGTATGGTTTGAAATCAACGGCAGTGGCGCCGTTCAGATCAACATTGCGAAGGCCGAGATGGGGCAGCACGTAGGCACCGCGTTGGCGCGCATCGTTGCGGATGAGCTTGGCGCGGACTGGGACAGGGTAACGATCAGGCACGTGGACACAGATCCAAAATGGGGCTACATGGTAACGGGTGGTTCGTGGTCGGTATTCACCGGTTTTACCATGCTGTCGCAGGCCGGCGCCGCCGGACGGACGGTATTGATCGCTGCAGGAGCCAGGTTGCTTGGCGTGGATGCGGCTGATTGTTCGGCCGAATCTGGCGCGGTTGTAGCGGGTGATCAGCGCGTGTCTTTTGCGGATATTGTGGCAAAGGGCGATATCAGCCAAACCTTTAGTGCCGAGGAACTGGCCGCCATGCCGGTCAAAGCGGCCGCAGATCGACAGTTGATCGGCAAAGACGTCAAGGCGCTGGATATTCCAGAGAAGTCGCGCGGGGCCGGTGTCTACGGACTCGATATCGAACTTCCGGAAATGGTGTATGCGCATCCGCTGCTGCCACCGACCCGCTACGGCAGCACGATTCTGGCGATCGATGACAGTGCGGCAAAGGACATTTCAGGTTATTTACAAACGCTGACAATCAGTGATCCCAGCGATCTTATTCAGGGCTGGGCACTGGTCATTGCGGAGAGTTTCCCGGCGGCCATGAAAGCCTCGGCCGCCGTGATGGTCGATTGGAGTGCAGGACCCACGGCCGACGTCAGCGAGGCGGAATTATTTGCTGAAGGGGCCAGACTCACGGCCGATACGGCGAACGGCATACTGGTAGTTGATGACGGTGACGTCGCGGCGGCCAGGGACGATGCCGCGAATTCACATACGGCCACTTATCGAACCGGCACAGTGCTGCATTTTACCCTGGAACCACAAAACGCATTGGTCGAATGGATTGATGGCAAATGCCATATACATGCAGGCAATCAATGGCAATCGCTAATCTTGCCTTATCTCGCCGCGGCACTTGAAATTGCAGAGAGCGACATTGTGATTCATCAGTATTACCTCGGTGGGGGCTTTGGTCGTCGATTGTTCGGCGACCAAATGGTGCCAGCCGCCCTCGCGGCTCGCGAGCTTGGTCGACCGGTCAAGCTAATACTACAGCGCGCCGAAGACAGCCGTTTCGATTGCGTACGATCCCCTTCGGTTTGCAAGTTCGATGCATCCATTGACGCCGATGGTAAGTTGACCGGTATCGAACACGCCGCCGCCGCAGGTTGGCCGACGCTTTCAATGGCACCGGGCTTCCTCGCCGATGCTGTCGATGGTAATGGCAAGTACGATACGTTCTCGATCAGCGGCGCAGATCACTGGTACACATTGCGGAATCATCGGGTTCGCGCCATCAATAACGATCTCGCGCAGCGTACTTTCCTGCCCGGCTGGTTGCGTTCGGTAGGTCCCGGCTGGATTGGCTGGGGGGTCGAAAGTTTTATGGATGAACTGGCGGCGATTGCTGGCAAGGACCCGATCGATTATCGGCTCGCCCTCCTCGACGCCTCTGGCAAGAACGCCGGGAGTACACCCAATTCCGTAGGAGGTGCAGCGCGGCTGGCTGCCGTGCTCACCGAGGTCAGAGACCGGTCGGATTGGGAGCGCTTATTGCCACAAGGCGAGGCTTTGGGCGTCGCTGTCGCCGCCGGACAGGAACGCAATATGCCGACGTGGACAGCCTGTGTCGCACATGTGAAAGTTGATGAGACAACAAAAGCAATTACGGTCAAAAAGATCTGGCAGACGATCGATTGTGGCACGGTCGTACACCCCAATGGCGCTTTGGCCCAGGCAGAGGGTGCTGCACTGTGGGGTGTGAGTCTCGCGCTGTATGAGGGAACAACCATCAAACAAGGACAGGTTGCCGACACAAACCTGAAAACCTATACGCCATTGCGTATGGCAGATGCACCAGAACTGGATATTCGCTTCGTCGAGAGCACCGAGTTTCCAACCGGGCTGGGTGAGCCCCCGATGATTGCGGTTGCCCCGGCCATCGGCAATGCAGTCTTTGCCGCCACCGGACAGCGGGTACGAGATTTACCGATACGACTCTAGCGACGTACCGATTTGATTGATGTGGTGTGATTCTCGAGATAGCTTCTTGTTGGCGAGCAAGGATAGGCCATGCCCGGCGGATCACCAGGCATACAAATAACTCAGGGTGTACATGTCAAAATCGCCGCCACTTGCGGTTGCAACGCCGGTACTGAAGCTGCCGCGAATTGCGTGCCCTTGTTTCATAGGGAAAACTACCGTCGCTCCTACGCGCGAGTTTCGTTGCAAATCGGCCTGTCTTATATTTCCAATATTGGTTCGGCCACCGGTATAAAAATTGGCATCCAGTGACGCCCAAAGTCCGGGGCGTATGCGCTTTACGAGGTGAATTTCGGATGAGAGCACCGGGTCCTGCTTGCGCGTCTGGCCCACAAACTCATCGTTGTCACTGAAAAACCAGACGCCGAGTTCGAACTCCAACAACAAGCGTGGACCTATGGGCCAGATCGCACCAATGGCTGGCTTAACCGACCAGCGGTTGGTCCCGAGATTGATCACCTTGTCTACCTCGTATTCTCCGATTGGCGCCTGAACAAGCAGGCTCGCCCCGACGATAAATTTCGGGTCCGTTCGCAAAGTCTGAAACTGGGCAATATCCATCATTGGCGCACCGCGTAGATTAATGGCGAACCGAAAGCGCGCATCCATCATCCCGGAGGTTTTCCGTTGCCGCCGTTCTCCCGCCACAAATCCCTCAGTCACCCCCTCGGAAAACGGCAGACTTACTTGCACGGTTGCCGTGCGGCCGGACAAGCTAAAAGTCCGCTGATAGGAGAGCAGCAAATAATTAATGTTCGAATCAACGCCTGTAATGGGCAATGAAGCATCGGTGACGATATCGCCCGTTGAGTGCTGATAGGCAAGCACCAGGACATTGGTACCATTTGGTGTTGGCCAATAGGCTCTCGGCGCCAGGTCTTGCGCCACGGCATTTCCGCACGGAAAAACACCTGTCAGCGACAGAAAAGCAAATACAAACCAAGCTCGACAATTCAAGACCACTAATCCCTGCTAGCACATGCGAAGTCTACGTTCGCTCGCTGACCAGGGCAAAACGATAGTCGCAATACTGGTTAAGAAGCAAGAACGGCATTAAACTCTGTGAAAAGACGCTGGCGAAAAATCCTGCAGGAAAAAGTGGCAATCGACGCGAAAAAAGGGGAGAACGCAATGAAATCGAATTCGGTGAGATTGGCCTTTTTCCTCATTTATTGCGCATGGGTGTCGATCGGCTATCCGGCCACATTGCGCGAATTGACCGCGACACCCGCTTTCACCGATATCCAGATATCGCCAACCGGTGAATTTCTGGCGATCAGGGTCTTTCAGGATGGCAAACACCACATCAATTTCGTTTCCCGGGAGACATCTGAGTTGTTGGGAAGAGTTTCATTCGGACGCAGCAACGAGGTCGGTAATTATCATTGGGTAAACGAAGAACGTGTCGTCGTTGAGGTTCTCGATGCTGCCAGCGGCAAGGAAGCTCCGGCGTACTTTGGCGAATTGTTTGCAGCTAACTACGACGGTACCGAGGGCGAGCTTATTTTCGGCTATCGATCTGGAGGATCACAGACCGGCATACGTGTTCGAAAAAAGAACTCGGACTTCGCCTGGGCAGAGATTATTGATGTATTGCCGGATAACAAAAAACAAATATTAATCTCGACGGTCGCGATGTCGCGCGCGGGTGACAAGCGAGCAAAGGCTGTTCAGTTGGATGTATACAGCGGGCTGGAGAAAAAGAGGATCATGTGGTCCCAGTTTCCCCGCGGCCGGTTCTATACCGACACGAGCGGAACTGTGCGCCTCGTCACCAGCCACAGCCCGGACGGCTCATTACATATACAAGGCCTTCAGGAGGGCGCAGAAGAATGGGTCGACATCGAGGAGACGAATCATGGACGGTATTTCACGCCCATGGCAATCTCTGATGACAAGCAGTCCGTCTACGTTCTGGATAATATCGATGACGACAAAGTCGGGTTGTATGACCTCTCGCTGGCTGGCGACAGTTACGAGAATCTTTACACGCACAAAAACGTCGACATCACGAACCTGGTGATGACCGCCGATGATCGTAGTGTTATTGCCATCCGGATCGATGACGGCTACCCAAGTTACCTGCTGCTGGCAAATCAGGGAGACGAGGCAAAGACCTTCAAACTATTACTCAAGTATTTTTCAGGAAGCACCGTGTCAATTCGCAGTCGCTCCCGTGACGGTCGATATTGGGTGATCCGGACAGGAACGGACGTGGATCCTGGCAGCTATCATTTGTACGACCGCGAGGCAAAAACGATCGGAAAGCTCTTCGACTCAAGACCCGACGTCAATTCAGAAGACCTGGCTGCAATGGAGCCGATCGAGTTCAAGTCATTCGACGGACAGAGCATTGCCGGATATTTCACACCCGCCAGGAACGTATCCGGGGAGGTTGCGCCGCTGGTCGTCCTGGTTCATGGCGGGCCTCACCTGCGTGATTACTGGGGCTACGATGCAACCGTTCAGGCGCTGGCCACAAACGGGTTTTCGGTACTGCAGATCAATTTTCGGGGCTCGACCGGTTACGGCTACGAATTCGAATCGTCAGGGTATCGTCAGTGGGGAAACGAAATTCAGAAAGATATTATTGCAGGGACCCGGTGGGCCATCGAAGAACATCGCGCCGATGCTGGCAACATCTGCATCATGGGCGGCAGCTTCGGTGCATACTCCGCCGTGCAAAGCGCGACACTCGCACCCGACCTTTATAACTGCGTGGTAGCCAACGCGGGAATCTATGATCTGCCACTCATGTACAAGAAGGGTGATATTGAATCCGGCTATCTGGGCGAGGAGTATCTGGAAAGGACTATAGGCCGGGACAATGACGAATTGGAATCGTATTCTCCGGTCAATCGAATCGCACTGCTTGAGTGCCCGATTTTCGTTGCACACGGGAAAAAGGATGTTCGGGCACCCTTCGAACATGCGAAGAGATTAAGAAAAGCGCTGGACAAGAATAACAAGCAGTACGAGTGGTTCGTAAAACGCCGGGAAGCGCATGGGTTCTATGACAATGACAATCAGGTCGAATACCTTCAGGCTGCCATCGAGTTCCTGAACCAGAACCTGTCGCTCGCTCCAGAAACGATAGGCGGCAAAGATTGACCGTTCAGGCTAGCGGCCAGATCACGATCTAAACGCCTTAGTCGAGAACTTTCGCGTTAGACCTACGCGCGACCAATAAACGCGGTGGTCTGACGACCGGCCGTGCTATCGTCGATCAGCTTGAACGTATTCCATGCGATGGTGATTACGTCATTAGGCTTAAGCTGGCAACGATCGACATTTTTGTCATTCACCATCGTGCCGTTGGTACTGCCGAGATCTTCGATGAAGATATCCTCATGGCCTTCAAGAAACTCGCTGGGCTTGATTTGCAGGCGTGCGTGCTGAGTACTCGCCGCAGCGTCGTCGATCTGAACGTCATTTTCCTGGTCTCTGCCGATCGTGACAACCGGCTTATCCAACGGAAATATGCTAACAACGACGTTGTCCACCATAAGGGCTAACTGTGACATTTCTTGCGCTCCAACATAGTTTTCTAAATTCCGCTTGACCCGATGCAAAACCGCACGGCCCTATCCTACCTTGGCAACCCTGATTGATTCTCGCAACGCCGAGATCAACTGGGCGGTATCCTGGTACCTGTCCTCTGACTTCTTGGCAATCATGACAAGAACGGTCGCTGCCAATTCGTCCGGGATATCCCCATTGAGTTCATTTGGCGCTTGCGGTGCTTGACTGATGTGCTTCGCAAGAATAGCGCCGAGATCACCGTCGAATGGAACCCGGCCCGTCAACATATGATAAAGCGATATGCCCAAAGAATAAATATCGCTACGATGATCCACGGTCTCACCACCAGCCTGTTCCGGGCTCATATACATGGGCGAACCCAATGTAACGCCGTGCTGGGTGTGGACACTTGGTACCGATATCTTGGCGTTGCCAAAATCGGCTAGTTTTGGTGTGCCGGTGGACGTAAACAGAATATTCATCGGTTTCACATCGCGACGCACCATCTCAAGACTGTGCGCGTAACCGAGCCCATCAGCGATTTTGCAAGCAACATCGACACTGTGTGCCACTGGCAGCGCGGTTCCATTTCGCAATTTGTCACCCAGGCTCCCCCCGGTCAACAACTCCATGACAATCCAGAAACAACCGGAATCTTCCACCAAATCATAAATGCCGACGATATGAGCGTGTGTGACCGACGCGAGAGCGGTCGCCTCCTGGCGAAATCGTTCGCTTTGTTCAGGAT
>CAYUOY010000061.1:20373-21439 GCA_964446495.1 uncultured Woeseiaceae bacterium
GTGACCGACGCGAGAGCGGTCGCCTCCTGGCGAAATCGTTCGCTTTGTTCAGGATCGTTCACCAGGTGACCGAACAGTTGTTTGAGCGCTACCGGCCGCTTTAAGACCGTGTCGTAGCCGGCGTGGACCACGCCCATACCGCCGCTGCCGATTACCCTGTCCAATCGATAGCGGCTGTCGGCGCCGATGTACGCTGTTTTCTCCGGCTTGGTTAGAGAGATCAACAGGGTATTTGCAACATCCTGGCTCTGCGTAGCTGCGGGCCGGTCGTGTGCCACGCCAGCTCCGCGCGACGCGCGCTCTGGAGCCATAGCAGTAGCAGTCGCGGCTTTGCCAGCAATAACGGAGCCGTGCGAATCGCGATTCCGACGCGACGAAGATTTCGTGCAATAGCCGGCTGGTATCGCCGGGCCAGGCGCAGCCGCGCGCCGCGACGATCTGTTGGCACCCCGTGAATGACCTGAGATTGATCATACGCGGACCAGTGATGCCCGGAAGTGACACTGTTCACAGGAACTTCAAATGCCACCAGACCGCTCCACGAGCGTCAGTGATTCTGACCTGGGTTTCGCAGGTGTTATAATGTGACCACGCTGCGATCCGATTCACCGAGGAAGGTTATGCGACGTTCCTGGTTCAAGAAAACTGCGGCCATCAGATCCGTTGCACCGCCATTTAACTCCAGCCATATCAACCCGTACTGCATTCGATTCCTGTCTCTGCTGCTGTTCGCCGCACTGTCCAATGTACACGGACAAGTCGCGTTGGCCGACGATCAGATTTTTGATCTACAGGAGCTGTCCGTTAAGGGTCGAGTAGTCGCGTCACGATTGGCCGAATTCAATGGCGATCAGCACTTCGACTTGATGATAGTGACCCTTGAGGGGGTCCCACCCGACGAAACTCGCACAATTTGGGTCTACCTCGGACAGGAGAATGGCAGGTTCCCGACGGTGGCCAGTCACCGTATCGCATTGCCGCGTTGGAGCAGCGTTTACGACGTAGCGGACCTCAGGGAGACACCGGGCGACGAGTTGCTGCTGTTACGACCCGATGGCGTCACAAT
>CAYUOY010000062.1:0-21276 GCA_964446495.1 uncultured Woeseiaceae bacterium
GGAAGCCGATACTTCCGAGGGCAGGGCATACTCCCTTTTTGCGGATGTCGGCATTACGGACAAGACCTGGATATCCGCTGCGGTTGCCCGGACCGAGTCGAGCAACAATGTTTTCGAATTGAATACAAAATTCGTTGATGCGTCGCTCGATCACTATTTCAGCCCGTTTGGTGTTCGCGTGGGAGCAGGATACTGGGGGGACAAGAATATTCTTGAGTCGAAAGACGCAAACGCATCGATCTACCTGCGAGGTGACTGGGGATCGGTGGCGGCGGATATCGAACGTCGGGATTTTGATTTGATGATTCGCTCCGATGCATTGCGGCAGCCGCGAAAGATCGGTTTCAGTGCCACGGGTTACGGCCTGAGCGTGCGCCTGAAGACCAGCAAACGGACCAGTATCCATGTGGCCGGTATGACTTATGATTACTCCCGGCCAATCGCCTTGCAGCCGGAGACTGATCGGTTGCGATTACTGGCAGTATCGCGAATCAGCCTGATGAACAGCCTGATCGACTACCAGTTCAGCGGTGGTGTGGAAATTGACTTTGGTGAACGGCGAGTGGATTTCCGTTATTCGCACTGGAAGACGGCGGTTATCCAAAGTAACGTCGATTCTATTAGTATCGGCTTGCTGATGCCCGTCGCCACAGCGGCCGATATGGAGTTTCGACTGGCAATGGATGATTCCGCGGAATTCGGCAAGACCACTGTATTTTCGGTGTTTCTGTATTTGTTCGGCTAGGGAACGTCTGATCAATTCTCTCGTTTAATCGTATCGGTGTAGGCGCTGATCGCCGTAGTACGCTGTGATCGAATTGTCGCGGATATCTCCGGCCCTTTGGCGCCGGCCTTGATAATATCTTCCGCCGATACCGTGTTCGCCGCCGCCAACGCTCCTGCCAGATAGTCCGCCTGCGGATAAGGTCTGTTCTCGAATCCTGTCCGCCCACGAGCATCGGCCTCACAGGCCAGCAGAAATTTCGCGAAGCGCTCCGGACGGCGAAATGCATCCGTTCCTTCCAGCACCTTCAGGATCGTCGCGGCGCGTAATTCCAGCGCCTTGTGACAATGTCCATGCAGATCCGCTACGACAATTGCCAGTTCACGACAAGCAACCGGGATGGGCATGCGCTTCGCCAACGCGCGAATAATTTTTACGCCGCGTCTTTCGTGCCCGTGGTGGCTGGGTAGCGTGGCCGCTGGTGTGGTGGCCTTGCCAAGATCGTGCACCAAAGCGGCAAAGCGCACGTCGACGGAGTCGCTGAGATGTGTCGCTTGCTCGACAACCATCATCGTGTGCAAGCCACAGTCGATTTCGGGATGCCATTTGGCGGGTTGCGGGATGCCGAACAGTGCATCGATTTCCGGATAAATGACCGCCAAAGCACCACAGTCCCGTAATACCTGGAAAAAGACGCGCGGCTCCGGGCCGGCAAGTGCGGCCTCTGTTTCTTTCCAGACGCGATCAGGGACCAGCGCGTCTACTTCGCCGTCGGCCACCATCTGTGACATTAGCTGCATCGTCTCGGACGCGACGGTGAATCCGAGGGTGGCAAAACGTGCTGCAAATTTTGCAGTGCGCAGGATACGGACCGGATCGTCCTGATAGGCGCTGGAAACGTGACGTAGTAACTTCGCTTCAATATCGGCAAGCCCATTAAAAGGGTCGATCAGGGCACCCTCGCCAGACTTCGCCATAGCGTTGACGGTCAGGTCGCGACGACCCAGATCTTCTTCGATGGTTACGTCGGTGGAGGTGCGAAAAGAGAAACCGTGATAGCCGGGTGCTGTTTTGCGTTCTGTTCTCGCGAGTGCATATTCTTCACCGGTCTCGGGGTGCAGGAACACCGGGAAATCCTTGCCAACCTGTCGGTATCGCGCGGCACGCAGTTCTTCAGGAGTGGTCCCAACGACACACCAGTCCCGTTCGATTACCGGTATTCCCAACAGTTCGTCGCGAACCGCGCCGCCAACAAGGTACACTTCCATGCCGTCATTCTAGCGTTATGTAGCGTTTCGGATCGAGAAAATTGCGTCAAAATGGAAGACCCTGGATTTTTCGACGAACGATGCGTCCGTTCGGTATGAAGCTCGCGGTGCTGGTTTTATCCGTTCTGGGTGTCATGCAGATCGGCGGTTGCTATTACTTGCAGGCTGCAAGTGGTCAGTTCGAAATTCTGCGTAAACGAACACCGATCGCTGCGGTCATCGAAAACCCGGAATCTTCAGAAGAGCTCAGAAGGCGTTTGACCATGGTGCAGGAGGCGCGCCGGTTCGCCGTGGACGAGCTTTTGCTGCCGGATAACAAGAGCTATCAAACATTTGCCGACCTGGAACGAGATTACGTGGTCTGGAATGTCATGGCGGCACCGGAGTTCTCGCTGGAGGCAAAAACATGGTGCTATCCGATCGTTGGATGTGTTGCCTATCGAGGCTATTTCTCGGAGAAAAAGGCCACCAGGCTGGCCGATAAATTGCGCGCCAATGAATACGATGTATTCGTCGGCGGTGTTGCGGCGTATTCAACCCTGGGGCGATTCGCGGATCCTGTGTTGAATACCATGATGCGCTGGTCGGATGTTGATCTGGTGTCTGTGTTGTTTCATGAACTTGCGCACCAGCGGCTTTTCGTCAAGGGAAATACCGGTTTTAATGAATCGTTTGCGACAGCGATCGCGGAAACCGGTGTTCAACGCTGGCTGAGCCAACACGGAAGGCAGTCTGAGATTGAAGAGTACCGGGGTCGGCAGGAGTTGCGGAAAAATCTGATGGGGTTGGTCGATACCTCAAAAGGCGAACTTGAAGCGTTGTACCAGGGAGAATACAGCGTGGCGGAGAAACGCGCGAAAAAGCAGCAGCTGCTCGAACGTCTTTCCGCCGATGCAGAAAAAATGGTCAGCGAGCAGCCTTTCGCGGCATCCAACTGGTTACGTCCTCCGCTAAACAACGCACGGCTGATTTCGCTGGTGCTCTATCGGGGTCAGCTGGCCATATTTCATGATCTGCTTGAACGCTGTGAGGACGAGCTGGGCTGCTTCTACCTGGCCGCAGAGGAACTCAGCAAGGACTATTAATGTAGTCGCCGCTCCATCATCGAATTTGCAGCATTAAAGATCGATCACCTCGCTGTACCAGCAAAAACAGAATACTCCCCTGTTGTGCTATGTCACGCAGTTGCTGCAGATTTCGGACCGGGCGTCGGTTCACCGCGGTGATGATGTCACCGGCACGTAGCCCCCGTTGAGCTGCCGGGGAGTCGGGTTCAACATCCGTTACTTCAATGCCCCTCGTTGATGCCGGCGCGACGGTGGAGAACTGCGCACCCGCCAGACCAGGGTGAATATCGGCACCACCGGTTCGAGTAGACTGACGACCGAGCGTCGCGACTACCGAGTGGGGCTTGCCATCGCGGACGAATTCGATATCAACCTTCTCTCCGGATGCCTTGAGTCCGATGGCATTGGCCAGTTCCCGACTGCTGTCAATCTTCGCGTCATTGACCCTGACGATGATGTCATCGACCTGCAGACCGGCTTCTTCGGCGGCAGAACTTTCCTCGATAGACGTAACCAGCGCGCCGCTTTCCACCTCTGCACCGAGTGCTTTGGCACTTTCGGCATCAATCGAATCGATCGATACCCCGAGGAGCCCACGGCGGACTTCACCGAAATCCACAATTTGATTCATGATCGAGCGGGCGATGGCGGAGGGGACCGCGAAACCGATACCAACGTTGCCGCCCGAGCGACTGATGATGACGGAGTTAATGCCTACAAGTTCGCCGCGCATGTTGACCAGTGCGCCTCCCGAGTTACCGGGATTGATCGAGGCGTCAGTTTGAATGAAATCTTCGTACCCATTGCGGCTTATGCCGGTTCGACCCAGCGCACTGACGATGCCGGATGTTACCGTATTGCCCAGGCCGAAAGGATTGCCGATTGCGATGACAAAATCGCCAACCTCGAGATCTTCCGAATCGCCAATGGGAATGTCCACCAGGCCAGTCGGGTCGACCTTGATGACCGCGATGTCCGTTGCCGGATCAGAGCCAATGACTTCGGCGTCGAGTGTTTCATCATTGAGCAACGATATTTGAATGGTGTCGGCTCCATCGACCACATGGTGATTGGTCAGAATGTAACCGTTTACAGCGTCTACAATGACGCCAGAGCCGGCGCTGCTCACCTCGCGTGAACCACCGCGACTGTCCGGAATGCCGAAAAAGCGCCTGAACATCTCGTCGCCATACTGCGAACGGGATTCAATGGTCTGGCTGACGCGAATATTGACCACTGCAGGGGCAACTCGCTTAACCAGCGGCGCAAGGCTGGGTATCGGCTGTCCCTCGACATTGTCGGGTAGCGCGGCGTCGCTCATGGCGGCGACCGACAAAAACAGTGTTGCCACTGCAAGCAAGTATTTGTTGCTTGCGGATGAGGTGTTCTCAGTTTTCATTGGTTTCCGATGTCCTCCGGGAATGTACGAATTGCGGCTAGCCTTAGCGGGGACCCCTGCGACCAGCAGAAAGTTCCTCTGTTCGTGGCGTATTTGTTCGCCGTGGAAGTGTGACCAGCGGCCAATCTTAACAGACCGGCACCCTGTAAAGGATGCCGGCCGGGTCGGTTTGGTCGCCAGGCCCGACGCCCGACGACGGCCGGGTCATGACTTGCTGTCGTGCCCGATCAGGCGGCCTCAACGGCAATGCGACGATGCAGAATCTCTGCAAGCTTCGGTATCGTGATCTCCAGCGTACCGTTGGTGCTGCGTGCTGAGATATTCTCTGCATCGGCCGAATCTGGCAGCGAGAAACGTCGTTCGAACCGACCACTGGTACGTTCCAGGCGTTTCATGCCGTTGTATTCACTCTTGCTTTCCGCCTGGCGCTCACCCGAAATGCTCAGGACGCCCTTTTCCATGTGAATGTCGATGGCATCCGGGGCTACGCCGGGCAAGTCGGCACGCAGCAGAAAATGACCCTTTTCTTCCACGATGTCGACCGCAGGGGTCCAGTCAGCCACTAGTTCGTTACTGTCGTTTTCGGTCGTTAAATGATGCCTGGCCATTGGCTCGAGGCCACGATTGAGCAGATTAAAAAGACCATAAGGTTCAAGTCTCGTCACGTTCATAATTAATTCCTCCAATTGTTGATGATGCCGATCAGAGCGATGTTGGCGACTCCGATGGCAGCTTGTCCTGTCGCATAAATAAGGCCGTCAACAGCCTTTTCAAGGCCTGAAATATGGGCATTCAGGCACAATAATGGATAGCATGGTGTGGTGCCGCAAGCTGTAGTGGCAGCTACAAGATATAGTGGAATAGTGTTTTCAAAAAAGTGCTTTTATTTTCACATTGTTTTTAAAGCAGTTTTTCTTAAATATCTTGTAACTTATTGTTTTTTCGTTAGTAAATGCTCTAGATTAAAAACCAGACAGCCCTTGACAGTCGTCGCCTACGGGCATAATCTTGTCTTTGCTCAGACACAACATCTTGTGTCTGTAATAACGTGAAAATTTGGCCTTTAGGGCACTTGCCGCTGAAAAATGGGACAGCGGTAAGCGGGGAGCTATTCGCTCTGAAAAGAGTGAGTTATCAATGAAGTTTGGGGACTCCTTAACGGAGATTAGGGGAGTAAAGGGACACATGAAGTCCGCGGTGAATCTTGCAGCAAACAATTTAGGCGACATCACTTTTCAGCCAGCATCGCTGGATATCTGGGAGTCAAAATATCGATTGACGTCGAAAGACGGGTCGGTGATAGATGGAACCATCGATGCGACCTTTGAGCGGGTGGCTCGTGCTTTGGCCGATGTAGAAAAGGAACCGCTCAGAGAGAAGTACTTTGGTGAGTTTCTTTGGGCATTGCGCAATGGCGCGATCCCGGCGGGTCGCATTATCTCGAATGCAGGCGCGCAGCAACACAAGCCGGCAACCTCGACCATTAATTGCACGGTGTCCGGAACGGTTGCGGATTCCATGGACAATATCCTCGACAAGGTTCATGAGGCGGGCCTGACGCTCAAAGCGGGCTGTGGCATTGGCTATGAGTTTTCCACGTTGCGACCGAAAGGGGCTTATGTCACCGGGGCGGGTGCCTATACGTCGGGACCGCTTTCATTCATGGATATCTACGACAAAATGTGTTTCACCGTATCTTCGGCCGGCGGTCGGCGCGGTGCACAGATGGGCACATTTGATGTCGGACACCCGGATGCGATCGATTTTATCAAGGCAAAACGAGAGGACGGCCGTCTGCGGCAGTTCAATTTGTCGTTGCTCATCACCGATAAATTTATGCAAGCCGTCAAACAGGGTGAAGAATGGTTGCTGGCTTTCCCTGTGACTCAAAAGGAGGTCGAGGAAGAGGGACTTGACCTTGGTGATGCGACGCAGTTTGTGTGGCGCGAGTGGCCGGAGGCGCAACACTACGCCTGCGATGACACTGGCCTTGTTGCCTGCAAGATATATCGCAGCATGCCGGCGCGTCGCGTCTGGGATGTGATCATGGCGTCCACTTACGATTTTGCCGAGCCAGGTTTCGTGCTGATCGACAAAGTGAACGAAATGAACAACAACTGGTTTACGGAAAATGTGCGTGCGACCAACCCTTGTGGTGAGCAGCCGCTGCCGCCGTACGGTTCCTGCCTGTTGGGCTCGGTCAATTTGACGAAGTTCGTGCTTGATCCCTTTACGGAAAATGCTCGATTCGATTGGCAAGAATTTCGCAAGGTCGTTAAAGTTTTCACGCGAATGCTTGATAACGTGGTTGAAATCAACGGTTTACCGTTGTCCAAACAGCGTGATGAAATTGTCAACAAACGTCGGCACGGGATGGGCTTTCTGGGTCTGGGATCGGCCATTACCATGCTGCGCATGAAGTACGGATCGACTGACTCGATCGACTTTACCGCCGAGGTCGCCAAGCAAATGGCGCTGGCGGGTTGGGAGTCGGCGCTGGACCTGGCTGAGGAAAAAGGTGCCGCGCCGATCATGCACGAGGAATTTGAGGTGACGGCGGCCATGCTGGCAAAACGCCCCGAGATGCTGACCGATGGTTACAAGCTTGGTGACAAAGTTGCCGGACGTGTTTTGCATAGTCGGTACAGTCGCTACATGCAACGGGTTGCCGAGGAGAATCCGCAACTGGTCGAAAAACTGATCGAAACGGGGGCGCGGTTTACCCATCACAGTTCCATCGCACCGACTGGCACGATTTCTCTTTCTTTGGCCAACAACGCCAGCAACGGAATAGAGCCAAGCTTTGCACACCACTATTTTCGAAATGTTATTCGACAAGGGAAAAAGACCAAGGACAAGGTCGATGTTTATTCGTTTGAGTTGCTGGCTTATCGCGAACTGATTGATACAGCGGCGATGCCCGGTGGTAATGATGACGTTGAAAACACCTTGCCAGAATATTTCATCACGGCAGAGGATATTACGCCGCGTGAGCATGTTGATATCCAGGCGGCTGCGCAACGCTGGATTGATTCATCGATTTCCAAAACAGCCAATGTGCCTACCGATTATTCTTACGAGGATTTCAAGGAAATTTACATGTATGCCTACGACCAGGGCCTGAAGGGGTGTACAACCTTCCGCTTTAATCCGGAGGTATTTCAGGGTGTGTTGGTGAAAGAGCGGGATTTAAAGAATACGACCTATACCTTTACGCTGGAAGATGGCAGTGAGATAGAGGTCAAGGGAGACGAAGATATTGAATACGACGGCGAGATGCACACGGCGGCGAATCTCTTCGATGCCTTGAAGGAAGGCTACTACGGAAAATTCTGACGGCATGCCCATGGTAAGCGTCAGGACTGAAGGACGATAACAAGTTATGAAAAAGATAGAAAAGAAAATAGTTGGCTACGCGGTGAAGCAGACTGGAGAAGCCAAAGAGGCGAGCGCCAAGCCCAAGTATGTCAAGGAAACGTCAGCGGATGGCAAAGCCGAAATTATTCGCATGCACGAAAAACTTGAACGTCCCGAGATGCTTATTGGTTCGACTTATAAGGTTAAAACGCCAGTATCGGACCACGCGATGTATGTGACGATCAACGACATTATTCTGAACGAAGGCACTGAGTTCGAGAAGCGTCGGCCGTTTGAGATTTTCATCAACACCAAAAATCTGGATCACTATCAGTGGATTGTGGCACTGACAAGAATTATGTCGGCGGTATTCAGAAAGGGCGGCGACGTGACCTTTTTGGTGGATGAGATGAAAGCTGTGTTTGACCCGCGCGGCGGTTACTGGAAAAAGGGCGGCATATTCATGCCCTCGATCATTGCCGAGCTGGGTTATATCGTTGAAAAACACTTGATTATGATCGGCATGCTGGCCAAGCCGGAGCTTGATGAAGGCCAGCGGAAAATGATCGAAGACAAGCGGGCGGAGTTCGAAGCCCGCAACAGGCAACAGGACGCTTTCGCAAAAAGCAGTTACCCCGAAGGAGCGCAGTTGTGTGGCAAGTGCAATACCGTTGCACTGGTCATGATGGATGGCTGTATGACCTGCCTGTCCTGTGGGGACTCCAAATGCGGTTAATGCTCTTTTCGGAACCGACCGAAATTGTCGCCGGGCCGAATTGGCGGCCTTGAACCAGGGTGCTGTCGAGCCAGATGCCGCTGGCTATAGTAATATCCACTTGTGACCCTCTTAATTCCTGATTTCTCTGCGGCTCGTGTGTTGGTTGCTGGCGACGTCATGCTGGATCGATACTGGTTCGGTTCGACGGCCCGGATCTCGCCGGAGGCCCCGGTGCCGGTCGTGCACATTCGGGACCAGGACGATCGGCCGGGCGGTGCTGCCAACGTTGCGGTCAACCTGGCTTCACTGGGCGTGAGCACGACGCTTATGGGCCTGGTCGGTGCGGACGAAGCAGGCGACACCCTGGCGTCAATACTCGAGCAGCAAGCGATCGCATGCGAGTTCACGCAGACGAACGGTCAGCCCACCATTACCAAGACACGCGTCCAAAGCCGCGGACAACAACTGATTCGGCTGGATCATGAAGAGGCGGGCACCACAGCAGGTGCGGCGCTGGAGTTGAATCTGCAAGCCAGGAAGGACAGGGCAGACATCGTTGTCTTGTCTGACTATGGCAAGGGTGCGCTCGGCAATGTGGCGGCAATTATCGAGCAATGTCATTCTGCCAAAGTACCGGTACTGGTTGACCCGAAAGGGACCAATTTCGAGAAATACAAAGGTGCTTCTCTACTTACGCCGAACCAGGCGGAATTCGAGGCGGTTGTCGGCTTGTGTCCGACCGATGATGCCCTGGTTGAGCAGGCCATGGCCATGGTCGATCGCCTCGAACTTGATGCGTTACTGATTACGCGCAGCGAGAAAGGCATGTTGTTGATCGAGGCCGGTGAAGAGCCCGTCTTTCTGTCTACCCAGGCGCGCGAAGTTTATGACGTGACGGGTGCGGGAGATACCGTTATTGCCACTATCGCCGGTGTTCTTGCCGCCGGCGGAAGTTTGCAAAGCGCGGCGGCCCTGGCGAATCTCGCCGCGAGTCTGGTGGTTAGAAAAATTGGTGTGGCAACCGTGACACCCGGCGAATTGCAGGTGGCTTTACATCAGAAAGGACAGGGAGGACGTGGCCTGGTCGCAGAGCAGAATCTGCTGACGATGCTTGCGGAGGCCAGGTCACGCTCTGAAACGATTGTGATGACTAACGGGTGTTTCGATTTATTGCATGTGGGCCATGTGTCCTATCTTGAAGAAGCTAAATCTTTGGGTGACCGACTGATTGTGGCCGTGAATGACGATGACTCGGTAAAGCGCCTGAAGGGGACGAAAAGGCCGCTCAATACATTGATTGATCGTATGTCGGTGCTGGCGGGTCTGGCTTCAGTCGATTGGGTGATATCGTTTTCCGAGGACACACCGGAGCGGCTTATCAACGCTTTGCTACCGGATGTACTGGTCAAGGGCGGCGACTATGCCAGCGAGGAAATCGTCGGTGCCAAAAACGTGCTCGCAAATGGCGGCGAAGTCCGGGTGCTGTCATTCAGGGACGGTCACTCATCAAGCCGCATCATCGAAAAACTCGATCTGTGACAGAGCAAACCCGGGCACCGGAGTAGTGGCTGCAACTTGCTGCGAGTTCAGAATTGATCAGAGGTTCCCGAAAGATGATCCACGTTGTCTATGCCATCCTGACCTATGTGTTGTTGCCCGTTTACGCGCTTTACTGGCTGGTTCGCGGTATAGGAAATCGCACCTACTGGGATCGCATCAGTCAACGGTTTGGGTATGGGTTTCCCGTCCTGGCCGCCGGCAGTATCTGGGTACATGCAGTCTCCGTAGGGGAAGTACAGGCATCGGCACCCTTGGTACGTGCCCTGCAGGCACGTTTTCCTGACCGGCAAATACTATTGACGACAGTTACCCCGACTGGAGCTGCACGGGTGCGGAGCCTCTTTGGTGATGTTGTTTGTCACAGTTACATACCGTTCGAAACGCCGTTAGCTGTAAGGCGTTTTTTTAACGCGGTCAAGCCGGATCTCGCGCTGATCATGGAAACTGAAATCTGGCCCAACCTGTACCATGAATGCGGTGCCCGAAAAATCCCCCTGGTATTGGTGAGCGCCAGAATTTCGCCCAGGTCCGTCGAGAACTATCGACGCTTGTTGCCGTTATTCAGGGAGACGTTGTCGCATGGAATTTTGATTGCTGCACAGGGTGAGGCCGACGCAAATCGATTCCTGTTGCTGGGAGCCAACCCCGAGAGAACCTGGATCACGGGCAACATCAAATTCGATATTGAGATGCCGCCGGATTCGGGAATTCGAGGGGCGAAGTTTCGCTTTGACACCATCGGTAATCGGCCGGTGTGGGTCGCCGCCAGTACGCATGACGGAGAAGAACAGCAGGTTCTGGAGGCCCACAGGATCATTCTTCAGACATTGCCCGATGCCGTTTTGATTTTGGTGCCACGACATCCAGAGCGTTTTTCTGTGGTGAAAACCTTGCTGGAAAAACAGCTCTGGAAATTTGTCACCCGCACCAGCCATAAAGTGTTCCCACCTGCTGCGGAAGTATTGCTGGGCGATACGATGGGTGAGCTGCCGCTTTTCTATGCGGCCAGCGATGTGGCGTTTGTTGGTGGCACGTTGGTGCCGGTTGGAGGGCACAATCTGCTCGAACCCGCCGCACTCGGTTTGCCCGTCGTTACCGGACCCAACCTGTTCAATACTCAGGATATCGCGGATCTGTTTGCCGAAGTTGGTGCATCGAAATCAGTTCAGGACGCACAGGAGCTGGCTGCCGCCATTTTGCCACTGCTCGCGGATGAGGAGCTGGCACAGGCAACGGGCCAAAAATGTCAGCAAATTGTTGCTGACAACAAAGGCGCTCTGCATCGATTGATGGTCTTACTGGAGCCACTCGTAGAACAACTGGACCAGCAAAGCGACCGGTCCGCTCGTTCCTGAACGGTTGGTTTCGGCGCCGTCGGTCAGCTACTGCTGGCGGCGCTTTTCTCTTCGGCAGCGATGACGTCTTCGGGACGTTTTCTCTCGTTCAACCAGCGGTCGATCTCCTCGAGATCCTGGACCTGTAAGCTCCCAGCCGCCTGCTTAAGTCGCAGTGCGTTGCCGATGTATGCATATCGGCTTTGGTAGTAGTTGGTGATAGCGGCGTACAACGCGAACTGCGAATTCAGAACATCGACAATCGTTCGCGTACCTACCTCGAAACCCGCCTGAGTGGCTTCCAGTGCCGTCCGACTGGACGCTACCGACTGCGACAATGCTTTTACGCGACTTATCTCCGAGAGTACGCCGAGGTAGGCGTCCCGTGTCTGACGTTCTGTTTCGCGGGCTATCCGTTGTAGCTGTTGTCTTGAGGCTCGGTGCAGGTGGACGGCTTCCTTTACCCGGGAGGACGTGCGACCGCCCGAGAAAATCGGGACCGACAACTGAATCGATATTGAATCAAGATCCGCGCTAGTGGCAATGTCTGGAAAGGCAACACTATTCCTCACCTGATTCGAGATGTCCGATTCCTGCGAACTGATGTTTGCGACAAGGTCGAGTGTGGGGTAGTGGCCGGTGCGTCGGAATGCGATTTCATCCCGGGCGATTTGTTCATCGAAGCGACTGGCGATGAGCGCCAGATTCTGGGACATGGCAAGATCGTTCCAGCTTGTCTCGCTGGCGGGAGTAGGCGGTATTAACGGGAAGTCATCCCCTGGTGCCGCCAGTGTACCGACATACTCGCCGGTGATTTCCCGAAGAAATTCTCGCGCGGTCGCCAGGGAGCGCTTTGCCCCGATCTCATTGGCAACCGACTGGTCGTGCGCGGCTTGCGATTCCTGTACATCCGTGATCGCAATCAATCCGACTTCAAACCGTTGTTTGGCTTGCTCCAGCTGGCGCGCGATTGCGGTCCGATCCGCGTGTATCGATGTCAGCAGGTCTTCGGCTGCCAGTACATCGAAATATCGAACGACGACGCGCACGATCAGGTCCTGTTGTGCCGCTTCATAGTCGACCTGCGCTTTGGCAACCCTCTTGTCAGCTTGTCGCAAGCCCACCCATTGGTCCCAGCGAAACAGGGTCTGGCGGAGATCTACTGTCCAGCCCGTTGCCTCTGTCGAGGATTCCGAGGTGACGGATGCGATGCCACCGCCCGCCCCGGATTCGGCCGACGTGCCGTCAAAATTTGAGCTCACAAAGCGGGCGCCGGCCGAAATCTGTGGCAGAAGCAGCGCTCTTGCCTGTGGCGAGGCTTCAAGAGCCGCCTGTCGCCGGGACTCCGCTTCATGAATCAACGGGTCGCTCTGGAGTGCTTGCTGGTAAATCTCCAGCAGCGAGGCACCCTGAACCAGCGCCGGGCACATCGCGGCCAACACCAGTATCGTCAAGTTAGGAAAAGAAATGACTTTTTTCATTTTTTGGAATCCACCAGGTCGAATTCAGTATTTATTTAAGTGTTATAGTTAACTATAACACCATATCAGTCAAGCGAGAATCGGAATTAGATTGAATCGGGTCGTCTGCCCGATTGCTGCACCTTATTTTAGGACGCTTAAGGTCGCCGTTAGTTCGGTAGCCGGACAAATCCTGACACTGTCGCTCAGCAGGACCGACGTTAGCCTTTTCGCCGTTCGCGCACTCAATTTCACTGTTCAGGACAACGATGATATCAGTCTGGCTCACGTGACGCTCAACCTATATGACCTCTATTAGATGCCGCAAACGTCGATCTGGTTTCAGTATTCCTGAATAGAGATGTTTTGTGACAAGAAAAATACGCCTCATTCTTGTCGCCCTCGTCATGCAGCACGGACTTATCGACACGGAATTATGGTGAATCGTCGTGGTCGGCGGCGACGGCTGATATATGCTTAGCGGTGAGCACCTGTCCGCCCCAGATCACGACGGATCTCCCGAGTTGGGGGAGCCATTGTGGGCGACCAAAATAATAGTGATTCGATTCGCCGCCATATTAAAACGGCGGCCACAAAGGGAAACGATTCTTGTGCTGCCTGAGCAATGGAAAGCACATATTGTCGGCATAATAATATGCACTTAACTGACCTGACGCCGAATGCCAGCTGACTTCCTAGCGACTGTCTTCGCTGCCCTTCTCGTCATCGCGGTAATCGTCATTGTACTTATGGACGGCCGCAGGCGTCGCCGTGGGAAACGTCTGCAGGCCTTTCGTAGAGAGTTGATTGCGGCGTCGGCCGACGCGTCGGTAGGGCGGCGCCTGTCGTTGTCTGGCGGTACCGACATGGCCGACCTGGCCAGCACGATCAATCGTTTGTTCGATGCTCTCGGTGAACGTGACGTAGAAATTCAGGATCGCGATCGCTTGTTTACGGAATTCACTCAGACCCTGCCGGAGGTTGTGCTGATTCACAACGAGCGCATTGTGCTGGCAAACGAGAGTGCGGCCAGCCTGGTGGGACTGGCGCCCGACCAACTGGCAGGCCGGGATGTGGCCGACCTGGTCAAACCCGCTTATCGAGCATTGTTTCGAAAATCCGTGGGCAATCGGCTGGCGGGTGAAAATGTACCGCGCAGACTCGAGATTCAGTTAATCAACGGTAACGAACAGGGTCTGTGGGTTGAGACCCAGAGTTCGATGATCGAGTATCGGGGTATACCGGCCATTCTGACGATTGCACGCGATGTAAGTTATCGCAAGAGCCTGGAAGCGTCATTGAGTCGCAGCAAGCGACAGGCGCAGTATACGCTGGAGTCAATCTCAGAGGGTGTCATCACGACCGACAATGAAGGTCGCATCGACTACATGAACAGAGCCGCCGAATCGATGACCGGTGCGGCGCGCGATGCGTCTTCGGGGCTGAAAATTGGTGAGTTGTTTACCCTGATCGACGAGGCGGACCGACGCCAACTCGGTGACCCGGTGGAGCGCTGCCTGGCGATGCGGCGGCGCGTCAATATGGGCCGTCGCGCCATGATGGTGAGCGCCAATCACCAGGAGGAACACTCTGTCGAAATAACCGCATCGCCGATTCGCGGGCCCGGTACCAGTATTTCAGGCACGGTGGTGGTGTTTCACGACGTCAGTGAAATTCGCGGCCTGACGCGGCAGATGAGTTATCAGGCGACTCACGATCCGCTTACGGGGCTGGTCAATCGGCGTGAATTTGAACGGCGCCTGCAAGAGGCTATGGATTCAGCCCACTCCGAGGAAGCGGTCCACATGTTGTTCTATATGGACCTGGATCGTTTCAAGGCCGTCAATGACAGTTGCGGACACCTGGCCGGAGATAACATGCTGCGCGAGGTAGCGGCGCTGATCAAAGATCAGGTTCGTGACTCGGATTTTGTGGGCCGATTGGGTGGCGATGAATTCGGCACGTTGCTAGTGGGTTGTCCTATCGACAAGGCGCGGCAGATAGCCGCCGATATCTGTAACGCCATCGCGGACTATCGCTTCGTCTGGCAAGACAAAATATTCAATATAGGTATCTCGATAGGGCTGGTGGAATTGAACCATGCCAGCGGCACCCTGCAGGACATCATGAGCGCGGCAGATTCGGCCTGCTACGTCGCGAAGCAGCGCGGCCGCGGCCAGGTGCATGTGTATTCAGCGCGGGATGAGGCAATTGCGCGCGAACGTGGCGATATTCAGTGGTTGCGTCAAATGCAGGCTGCATTGCAAGAGAATCGTTTCGAGTTGGCAACCCAGGCCATTATTTCTACTTCGGGCGCTGTCACCACGGGGCCCGCTGTGGAGGTGTTCCTGCGCCTGCCTGACGAGCAGGGCCACACAGCCAATTCGGCCGAGTTTCTGCGGCCGGCTGAGCGTTATCAGCTAATGCCACAAATTGACCGCTGGGTTGTGTCTGCGACGCTCGCTGCTATTGGCGCCGGTGAAATCAAGCTGCCGGAAAAACGAAGTTGCAGTATTAATCTTTCGACGCAAACGCTGGGTGATGAAGGTTTCCTCGGCTTTGTGGTTGAGTCGCTCGATCGCAGCGGCGTAGCGCCAGCGAATATTTGTTTTGAGGTAAATGAAGTAGCTGCATCAACGGACATTCAGCATGTGCAGCGTTTTATTGAGGTTTTGCACGGCATCGGTTGTGAATTCGCTATCGACGATTTTGGCAGCGGTCTGGGTGCGTTTTCCAGCCTCAAAAAACTGTCGGTCGACTACCTGAAAATAGACGGCGCTTACACCCACAATCTTGCAGATGACGATATCAACCAGGAAATGGTTACCGCGATGATCAAGCTTGCGCGGACGATGGAGTTTCGCATCGTCGCGGAACAGGTGGAGCAACAACAGGACTTCGACTGGCTGCGTGAAGTGGGTGTCGACTTCGTGCAGGGTAATTTCGTCGCAAAACCCACCATGCTGGGTTCCCGGCGAAGCGGGGCTTTTCGGTCTCGAAGCCACTAGCCCGGACCAGCAGTCTGTTGCACACAAGCCGGTCCAATGTCGGTTTCGATCAGGCAAAAAAAACGGCCCGGCAATGCCGGGCCGTCTTTATTGAGTTAACCCTTCAATCAGAGCAGCGGAACCATAAGCAGCGCAACGATATTGATTATCTTGATTAACGGGTTGATCGCCGGGCCAGCCGTGTCCTTGTACGGATCACCAACCGTGTCGCCAGTGATGGCGGCCTTGTGAGCATCGGACCCTTTGCCGCCACAGTTGCCGTCCTCAATATACTTCTTGGCATTGTCCCAGGCGCCACCACCGGTGGTCATTGAGATAGCCAAAAAGAGGCCGGTAATGATGGTGCCCAGCAACAAACCGCCCAGCGCTTTCGGTCCGAGCAACAGACCAACAGCCAGCGGTACCAGAATCGGCAGCAGTGACGGTATAATCATTTCCTTGATCGCCGCTTTCGTCAACAGGTCAACGGCACGGCTGTAGTCCGGCTTGCCGGTACCTTCCATGATGCCTTCAATCTCACGAAACTGCCGGCGAACTTCCTCCACTACGGCGCCAGCCGCTCGTCCAACGGCTTCCATCGCCATCGAGCCAAACAGGAACGGAACCAGACCGCCAAGGAACAGACCGATAATCACAAGGTGATCAGACAGGTCGAAGCTGACGATGATGTTGGCCGATTCCAGCGCATTGGTGTAGTCAGCGAACAGAACCAGTGCCGCGAGGGCGGCAGAACCGATGGCATAACCCTTGGTAACGGCTTTGGTGGTGTTGCCGACGGCGTCGAGCTGATCGGTAATTTTGCGCACGTCAGCCGGCAAATCGGACATCTCGGCGATACCACCGGCGTTGTCGGTGATTGGCCCGAAGGCGTCCAGTGCAACGATGACGCCCGTCATTGACAGCATTGAGGTCGCCGCGATCGCGATGTTGTACAACCCCGCCATAGCGTCGCCTTCGGGTGCCAGTTCAAAAGCGCCCCAGATGCTCATACAAACGGCGATTACCGGCAATGCCGTCGCTTTCATGGAGATTCCAAGGCCGGCAATGATGTTGGTGGCATCACCGGTCAACGACGCCTCTGCAATCGTCTGGACGGGTTTGTATTCGGTGCCCGTGTAGTACTCGGTGATGACGACCATCGCGGCGGTCAGCGCGAGTCCAATCAATGCGGCACCAAAAATGCCGGACGCATTTCCAGATGCGGCCATCATCATGTTGGTGATGGGGTAAAACGCAATGGCGGCCAGAACGCCCGAAACGACAACGCCCTTATACAGTGCGCCCATGATCTTGCCGCCGTCCGATGTCTTGACGAAAAACGTGCCGATGATGGAGGCAACAATGGAAACAGCGCCAAGAACCAGCGGGTACAGCACGGCGGAGACACCCATTGTCGAGACCAGCAGGCTGCCCAGGAGCATGGTCGCGATGATGGTTACAGCGTAGGTCTCAAACAGATCGGCGGCCATACCGGCACAGTCGCCTACATTGTCGCCCACATTGTCGGCGATGACAGCGGGATTGCGCGGATCGTCCTCCGGAATTCCTGCCTCGACTTTGCCGACCAGATCAGCGCCGACGTCGGCACCCTTGGTGAAAATACCGCCGCCAAGTCGAGCGAAGATTGAAATCAGTGAGCCACCAAAGGCCAGTCCAACCAGCGCATGGATGGTCTTGTCGACACTTAAGCCCATGCTGGTCAGTACGTAGTAATAGCCGGCAACACCCAGCAGCGCCAGTCCGACAACCAGCAGGCCGGTGATGGCGCCGCCACGAAATGCGATGCGCAACGCAGGATTGACACCCAGAGTCGCCGCCTGAGCGGTCCTGACGTTGGCCCGAACCGATACATACATACCGATGTAGCCAACCAGACCTGAGAAAATGGCGCCGATCAGAAAGCCGATGGCCGTGTGCCAGCCGAGGGCGACGAAAAGTACGCCGAACAACACAACACCGACGATACTAATCGCGAAGTACTGACGATTCATGTAGGCGTTCGCTCCCTCCTGAATGGCTAGCGCAATCTCCTGCATGCGTTCGTTACCCGCAGGTTGCTTCAATACCCATTTGACGGAAATCAGTCCGTAAAGGATGGCCAGTACGCCGGCCCCCATGGCAAGCCACAGAGCTGTTTCGTTTTCCATTAATTCATCTCCTGAACAGTTACATGACCCCGGCATGCGCAATCCAGGGTCTGATTGAGGTCACATACGACGAATTGCCGTGGCAGTGCAACGGCAGATCTTCTGTGAGTAAATTGTTTACGCGTCGTAACGAACGACATTTCGGCCGTTGTCACCGAGCTTCATTTGAGTGTTTTTCACCCGACTTTTGTTGGTTTGACCTGCAGCGTAGTCCGCAAACGCTCCCGGACCGTTGGGTCCCGTTCGCGGCGGGCCGCATCATACCACAAATTTTGTACCAAGCTTCTTCTTGACGGCGACGCCCTTCAAGCTGACATAATTAGGTAAACCATTGATATATGGCGGGTAATCTTCGCCACGGATCAGTGGTGCGAGGTAACGGCGGCAGGCAGGAGTGATGGAGAGCCCGTCTTTGGAGATATAACGTCGCGGCAGCATTTTCTCCTTGTTGGCGATTCTGGCCAGTGCCGCTTCCTCAATACGCCAGCGGTAGGGTTGATCTGAAACACGCTTGATGACCGGCATGACGGAATTCTTTCCATCCAATGCCATTTTTACCGCGGCTTTGCCGACGGCGTAGGCCTGTTTGACGTCAGTTGCCGAGGCGATGTGTCGCGCGGAACGTTGCAGATAGTCGGCAACCGCATAGTGATATTTCAGACCCAGATTGTCTCGAACCATTTTGGCAACAACCGGTGCCACGCCACCCAATTGCGCATGGCCGAAAGCATCGCAGGTCCCGGCCTCGGCGAGAAATTGCCCGTTGGCGTATTGGGCACCTTCACTGACGACGATGACGCAATAATCGTATTTTCTTACGCATTCACGGACTCGTTTCAAAAAAGGGATCTTCTTGAACGGTATTTCCGGAAACAGAATAATATGCGGGGCATCACCGGGTTCGCTGCCTGCCAGGCCTCCAGCTGCTGCGATCCAGCCGGCATGGCGACCCATGACCTCGAGAATGAACACTTTGGTGGATGTCTTTGCCATGGATAAGACGTCCAGGGCCGCCTCGCGCGTGGATACGGCGACGTATTTGGCCACGGAACCAAAACCCGGGCAGTTATCCGTTACCGGCAGGTCGTTATCGACAGTCTTGGGAATGCCAATACAAGCAACCGGAAATCCCATGCGCCGGCTGATTTGCGAAACTTTATGCGCAGTATCCATCGAATCGTTGCCACCGTTGTAGAAAAAATAGCCGATGTTGTGGGCGCGAAATACGTCGATCAGACGTTCATATTCGGTGCGATTCTCCTCCAGGCTCTTCAACTTGAAGCGCGCAGATCCGAAGGCGCCGCCCGGTGTATGTCGCAGGGCGGCGATCGTACGCGTGGATTCCCGGTTGGTGTCGATCATGTCCTCGGTCAATGCGCCGATAATGCCATTGCGCCCGGCGTATACATTGGCAATCTGTTGCTTGTGTTGCCGCGCTGTTTCGATGAGGCCGCAGGCGCTGGCGTTGATTACGGCGGTGACTCCGCCGGACTGGGCATAAAAGGCATTCATGGCTGACATTGAGAAAGACCCTGCTACTGACTAGACCAGCGATGAAGCATAGCCGAAAGCCGCGCCGGGTTCATCGCTGACCGACGGCCAATCAGGTTTGACCTGCTCCTGCATTGCCGGTACGTTTGCCCGGCAAAAGCAGGCACCTTCAATCGTAAATGAGATTTCACACATGCGAATCGTTCTACTCGGCGCGCCGGGATCGGGCAAAGGTACGCAAGCCAGGAAACTGATGGCAGACAGGAATATCCCGCAAGTATCGACGGGTGACATGTTGCGTGCGGCGATCGCTGCGGGAACCCGGTTTGGTCAGCAGGCAAAAGAAACCATGGACGCCGGTCAATTGGTCGCAGACGACATCGTGCTGGGAATCATCAGTGAGCGACTGCAGGAGAGCGATGCGTCCGACGGCTTTATTCTGGACGGTTTCCCGCGCACCGAAAAACAGGCGCTGGATCTGGAGGAATTGCTGAATTCGCTGGGCAAACCGTTGGACGCTGCCATTCTTCTGGATGTCGAATTCAGCATCCTGATGAAGCGCTTGACGGGCCGTCGAACCTGTTCTCTTACCGGCAAGCTCCTCAATATCTATTTTTCCTCCCAGGAAGAGCTTGATGAATGCACTAACGCCGGTGGGGAATTGTTACACAGGGAAGACGATAACGAGGCCGTGATCAGTCGTCGCCTGGATATTTATCGGGAGCGAACGGCACCGGTCATCGACTATTATCGTGCCAAAGGAATGCTCAGGACCATCGTGGCGGAAGGCAACGTCGATGATGTTTACCAACGTTTGTCAGACGCGCTCTAGCAGTTTGTTGAAAAACTGCTAGTTCGGCGGAGCGGTGCCGGGAACCAAGTTCTGCCCGTGTTTAAAGCATACTCAGTAGACGCTGGCCGATCGCCTCGAGACGCCAGCCGCTAAACACTCTCGATTGACGCTCGCCTAGCATGACGGTGGATAGCTCCTTTCTGGGTGCGAGAAGTTCGGCGACGATCCCGAGATCGGTGGCCGCCGCCGCGACTTCGGACTGCATGGCTTTCAGCAGTAATTTCTGTTGCTCGGTGGGGCGTGCTGGTGGTACATAGCTTTCATCGGTGCCCGTGGCGCTGTCCAGTACGGTTAGCAACTCTGCGGCCGATCGCTGCGCGGTTGATGCCGGCATACCGCTGATGTCCGCCAGCGCGGCCTCGTCCCCGGGATTCCTGACCGCCAACTCGATGAGCACGGCGTCTTTCATTATCCATTGCCGGGGTCGATTACGCCGCACCGCTTTTAGCTCGCGCCAGGTGGCCAGGGCAGTGGCCGCATTTCTTGCACGACCGCCCAGCTTTCCGGCCCCTTTTACACGACCAATTGCGGCAGTCGGGTTCTCGGTGTACAAGTCCGGGTCCAGTAACCGGGCCGAGTCCTCATGCGCCCAGTCGAGGCGTCCCAGTTCGGCGAGTTTGTTGGACAAAATGTCGGCGGCTTCGAGTAGAAATTCGACATCCTCTGCAGCGTACTGGAGCATTGCCGCTGACAGCGGCCGTCGCGTCCAGTCAGCGCGGGTTTGAGTTTTTGGCAGCTCCTTGCTGAACAACTCCTTGACCAGCGTTGCATAGCCCATTTGAGGTGCATGGCCGAGGAGTCCGGCCGCAATTTGCGTGTCGAAAACACTGGCGGGCATGCCCTTGCCGTTCCTGCCATGGCAGTTCACGCAGGCATAGACAGCGCGTTTC
>CAYUOY010000063.1:0-21033 GCA_964446495.1 uncultured Woeseiaceae bacterium
GCACCAGCCAGCTAACGATGCCATAGGCAATCGCTACGCGTACTACGTTTCGGCGTTTTAGCTCGGTCCAGATCGCTACCACGTATCTTTCCTGTGCGAGAATCGGCGAAACGTCGGATTCTACGCATGTCGGCGCGCAAGAGGGTGGAAAATGGCACCAATAGTTCGATTGAGAAGGGGGAACGTGCAGGATTTATTTTCAACAATTTGTAGTGGTAGTTTTCCGTAGCCGACCTTCCTTACGTCGCACGGGCTATCGATTGTTTGTCAGATGTTCCGGCCATTCGAAGCTGATCATCAGCGATTTTCCCACGATGGACAGGTCAGGTATTTCCGATTGTATCTGGGCATCATTAGTACATTAATCAGTGTGATAGGGTTATACTACTGTATATAAAAACAGCATTTTGTTGATTTCCTTCCGAGGTGCCCCATGACCACACTACCCCCCGATACCAGTGCCATTACGACCGCTAACTGGCACCCTCAATACGTCCGTTCGGTGGAACTGGGCCAGGAGATCACCGAGCTGTGTGGTTATATTTGTGCTGCCACTTATCGATTGCTTGAGATGATTCGTGAGTTCGATTCGGAAGGCTTGTGGCAAGTCGACGGCATTGGCTCCTGTGCCCATTGGCTGAACTGGAAATGCGGTATTGGTATGAATGCGGCGCGGGAGAAAGGGCGCACTGGTGTTGAAAGCCATAGAGCGTGCCGCGGCTGAAGCTGAGAAAGAAAACTCCGCGGAAACATCTCCACAGAGAGGCGGCTTCGAGCATGGCCGTGCCGATGCGCTGGCCGACATTGCAATGTTAGGATTGAGATCGGCAAAGGATGACGCCAAATGGTCATTGCGACTTTTCAAAATTAGCGCTACAAAATCCGCGCATCGATAAACAAGGGTAGTAGTCAATGAGAGTACTGGTTTCGCTGTTCATATTCGTTTCATGCAGTTTTTTGGCAAGTAACCAACCCGCTTTTGCCGAAGAAGCATCGAGTCAGCGGGCCGTGCTGGTCACCGGGGCAAGCTCTGGCATCGGCTTGAGCATTGCCAGGGCGTTGGCGAAGAACGGTTTCTATGTTTATGCCGGTGCCAGAAAGGCGCAGGACCTGAGCCGTCTCGCTGCTATGGACAATGTCAGTTCCGTGCGGCTCGACGTTACGAGTGACGAAGATATAGCCGCTGCCGTCGAATTTGTAAGGGGCGAGGGGCGCGGTCTTTGGGGTATCGTCAACAATGCGGGAGTTGGAAGGTATTCGCCGCTTATGTCCGGGCCGGAAGCGGATATCCGGTTTACGTTCGATGTCAATGTTTTCGGTCCTTTCCGTATTAATCAGGCGTTTCTGCCATTAGTCCTGGAGAGTCACGGTCGAACGGCAATCATCGGCTCGATTAACGGCTTTATTCCCAATGACAGCGACGGCGGCTATGCGGCGAGCAAGTTCGCCGTTGAGGGATACACAGATTCTCTGGCGATGGAACTGGCGGACTCAAATGTTCATGTCAGTATCGTCGAACCTGGTGCCTACAAATCGTCCATTCGAGACAAGTGGACCTCGCAGGCGATTGCTGCTGCGCAAGGCGGTGACATTGAGCTGACCGACGAAATGCGCAAGGAACTGGAAGATTTTGCGGCAAGCAATGAATCAATGAAGGAACCCGACGAAGTGGCACAGGCTGTCTTGCACCTGATGTCGAGTGATTCACCTAAACGACGATACATGGTGACGCCAAATGCAGAACAGGCCGGGATTACTATTCGTCTGGCGTTGCAACGGATACTGCAACTCAACGAAGACCAACCCTATAGCTATGATCGCGACCAACTGGTGGCGCTGTTAGATGAATTGCTTGAAAGCAGTCCGTAGGTCAAGCCGATCAGTTGAGTTAGTGAAAACCGACAATCTCATTTCTCGATGTCAGTGATTTGAGTGACTGCTTCGTCCGGCGTAAGCTGTCGCCGATGGACGTAGTCCACACTGGCTCTGGTCGATTCAGGTCGGCCATTGGCGATCTTGAGATTTCAACATGACAGAAACTCAAAATATTCCGTGGAAACGTATTGCGGTCGAAGGCGCGGCAATCGTCGCAAGTATCTTGCTGGCCTTTGCGATCGATGCCTGGTGGCAGGAGCGCAATCAGTCAGCCTTGCGACACGACCAGTTGCAGACGCTGGTGGGCGAGTTTAGAACGGCGAAAGGGCAACTCGAACGGCAACTCGAATCTCTTGAAACTTCGTTAAGAGGCACCATCAGGGTCATGGACGTAATGAGTCCAACAGCTTCCAGCGACGCGAATCATGACGTCAGCACAGCGTTTCGCGATAGTTTCAATGTCGGCGTATCCGCGCCGCAGCAAGGAGTACTGCAGCAGGTAATCGCGGCAAGCTACTTTACCGATTTCGCCAATTCTGAAGCATGGTCACTGCTTCATAACTGGCAGACAAGAATGGGTGATCTGGAATTAGATGCCCGGAATCTGGAAAGAAATCGTGAGGAAGATTACGTTGACGCGCTGATTCGATTGGGCGTATCCCTGTCAGCGATCATGCAACCACAGTCCAGCTTGCCGGAAACCCAGAAATGGATGTACCCACGCGCGAGCCGTTTCGAAACAGATATGACCGCCGTCTTGCGCGACTCGGGCGTAGAGACCTTGATGACCATGAGGGCGTTGAGGCTCCGTATGTTGATCAGCAATCATCGTGGCGCTCTCAAAATTGCCGATAAAATTATTGTAATTCTTGAGCAGGCGATCCAGGGCAAGGACATAATTTGAGCAATGCCCGGTGTCACACAATTGATCCGGCACAGGTTTTCCGTTCTTCGGCAGACTGCCGGACAGCGAATCGCTGTGACACTCTTTTCTGATCTCACGAGAGACATGGCGACCTTGCCGAGTTAGCCGGTGACCTGTACTAATTGTCTCCTCATTCTGGTTGTGCTCAAATTCCATCGAAGCGACCGTGTGAGGTTGTACGATGCTCGATCGAAGAGAATTCCTTGTCGCCAGCCTGGCAGCCGTAGCCAGCGGTACCGGACACGCACAAAGCAACAAAAGCCGAATTGAATTTCCGCCCGGGTTCCTGTGGGGGACCGCGACGGCGGCCTACCAGATTGAAGGCGCCTGGGCCGAAGACGGGAAGGGCGAATCCATCTGGGATCGATTCGTGCACACGCCTGGCAAGATCCGCTCCGGTGAAACCGGTGACGTCGCCTGCGACCATTATCACCGGTATCGCGAGGATGTCGCCTTGATGCGCGATATGCATCTGACCACCTACCGTTTCTCAATCTCGTGGCCCCGAATTCAACCGGCCGGAGCAGGGAAACCGAATCCAAAGGGTATCGACTTTTATGACCGCCTCATCGACACGTTGCTCGAGGCCGGCATACGACCGTTCCCGACGATTTATCACTGGGACCTGCCGCAAGTTCTCGAAGACAAGGGTGGCTGGCCGAACCGGGACACTGCCGATAGATTTGCTGACTACGCGGCAATCGCAGTGCGGTCGTTCGGCGATAGAGTGTCTAACTGGGCCCTGATCAATGAGGCGCGAATCTTCACTGAATTCGGCTACCTGTTGGGAAACTTCGCGCCGGGCCGCAAGGACGCGACCGCCTTCCTGAAGGCGGTCCACACGACCAATATTGCCCAGGGCCTGGGGTTTCGCGCCGTGAAGGCGGAGCGGCCCAAACTCAAGGTAGGTTCTGTCTTTGACATGGCCGCCTACGAACCGGCAACGAGCTCTGCGGAAGATGCTCAGGCGACAGAGCGCGCGCACCAATTCTATACCGCCTGGTTTCTGGAGCCGGCGCTGCGCGGGAAATATCCAGATGCGTTCCCCGGCGAGGCTCCCTTCGAGCGGATGGGAGTACGAGCGGGTGACCTGGAAATATGCAGGGCGCCCCTCGATTTTATAGGCGTGAATAATTACGGTCGAAAAATCTGCAAAGCGATCGACCCGGTCGATAGTCCGTTCGGTTTGGGAGTTCATACGACGTTCGGGGGAGATGGCCCTACGAGGACCGATCTGGACTGGGAGGTCTGGCCGGACGCGTTGTACAAGGTGCTGGTCCGTGTCACCCGGGATTACGATCGACCGATCATCGAGATAACCGAGAACGGCGGTGCCTTTGCGGACAAACTGAATGAACGAAACGAGATAGCAGACCCGCGACGAATCGAGTTTTATAAAGTCCACCTGGACGCAGTGGCGCGAGCTATCAGGGACGGTGCTGATATCCGCAGCTATCACGCGTGGACCATTCTGGATAACTTTGGATTCACTGCCGGTTACGAACCACGGTTCGGCTTCATCTATGTCGATTTCGACAGCCAGAAACGGATCCCCAAGAAGTCAGCCGACTGGTACCGGGGTGTCGCCGAGGCCAACGGGTTTGATTGAACTCCCGCGGAAATTCCAATATGAGGAATTTGTTGAAACAAGATATCAGTTTAGAATTGATCAGAGGATCCCCGGGCTTCCCTTTGTATGGTTTCTCACTCGGTTTCAATTTCGCGTTCCACGATCAAGGATCTGTGTGGCAGGTTCCGTCTCTGAGACCGTGCCCCGCAGGGATGCGGGGCCCGAGCCTACAGGGACGTACTCGCGGCGGGTCTCAGAGACGGAACCTGCCACACAGGTCCATAGCACCACCAATCCCAACCTGACCAAACGACAACTATTGTTCCACGCCTACTGCCGCCACAGGCGAGTATTTTCGGCGGTGTCTTCGAAGTCCGAACGAAACGGATTAATGTCGATGCCGCCACGGCGGGTGTAGCGGGCATAGATAGTTAGTTGTTCTGTTTTGCAGTATGTCCTGATGTCCATGAACATTCGCTCGACGCAGGTTTCGTGAAAATCGTTGTGCTGGCGGAATGAAACGATGTATTGCAGCAGACTGTTCCGGTCGATCCGCGGACCTCGGTAGCGGATCAGCACGCTGCCCATATCGGGTTGATTCGTGACCGGACAATTGCTGCGCAGGAGGTGTGAGTGAAATTCCTCTGAGCAGATGTCATCGTCGTTGGACTTCAGCACAGCGGGATCGACTTCATCACTTGAGAACTCACCTTCGGCATCGTCGATGCAGGTGCCAGGCAGTCGGCCGACTGTCTCGATCGCCGTATCAGTCAGGGCCGTCACAGCGACACTGATTTCGCTTTTTGTCATTCGCCCGAGATCTGTCTCGATCGTCTGTCGAAGCATGTCGGTGTTGGCGTAGCGGGTCATGGCAAACGAGTTTAGATAAAGCTTTAGAGATTTGGATTCGACGATGTTATCGGAGTTGGCGGGCACCCGGATGGTGGCCGTCGCTACCATGGGTTTGCCGGATTCATTCAGCCAGGTGAGTTCCCAGGCGTTCCAGATGTCCTCGCCGTGAAAGGGCAGGGTCGCGGACAGCCCCGGATTCCTGCGGGTATCCCGGCGAGCGATCGCACAGAGGACCTCCGGCGCGTACTCCTGCGGATATTGAGAGTCTTGTCCTAGTGGATTTTGCTGCAATTTAAGGTGTCCCGGTTTCAAACAGCTGCCCCTGCCCCAATACGGTAGTGTAATATATCGTGCCTTTTTTGACCCGGAACATTCTCCTTGCTGACTCTCCTTAAAAACGCTCAGGTCTACGCACCGGAAAAGCTCGGCATGCGTCATCTATTGATTGGTGGGGGCCGGATTCTTGCTCTAAGCAAGGGTGATCTGGAGGCGACCGGGGCCGAGGTTATTGACCTGGAGGGCCGGCGCTTGCTGCCCGGGTTTATCGATGGTCATGCGCATGTGACCGGTGGTGGCGGCGAGTCCGGCTTTTCCAGTCGTGTGCCGCCGTTGCCTGTGAGTCGTTTTTCGTCGGCGGGAGTGACCAGCGTCATTGGTGTGTTGGGGACCGACGATACGACCCGGGACACCAAATCATTGCTGGCACAGACACGGGCGCTACGTGAAGAGGGTCTGGGCGCCTGGTGCCATACTGGCGGTTACCATTTTCCGCCGGTCACGCTGACCGGCAGTGTTCGCGACGACATCGTGCATCTGGGACCGGTGATCGGGGTTGGTGAGGTGGCCATCAGTGATCATCGATCGAGCCAGCCGACGCTGGATGAATTATTGCGAGTGGCAAGCGACGCACACGTCGCCGGCTTGATCACTGGCAAGGCCGGCATTTTGCACTTGCATCTCGGTGACGGGGAAAGAGGTCTCGAAATGATAAGGGCGGCGCTGGCGCAGAGTGAATTGCCGGCGCGCGTTTTCAACCCTACCCATATCAATCGACGCAAAGCATTATTCGAGGAAGCGATCGAGTTGGCAAAGGGTGGCAGCAGCGTCGACATCACGGCATTTCCAGTCACTGAGGACGAAGATGCGTGGGCGGCTGATGTGGCCCTGATTCGATATCTCGATTCCGGCGCGCCAGCCAATCGAATTACCATCAGTTCCGATGGCGGTGGTTGTCTGCCGGTCTTCAACGAGCAAGGTGAGATCACGTCGATGGATGTCGGCAGCCCAACTAACCTGCCTGAAACACTGTCGCGGCTATTGCAGCAAGGGCTGAAACTGGAGCAGGCATTGCCGGCCTTTACGAGTAACGTTGCGGATATCCTGCGCTTGCGTGATCGTGGTCGCGTTGCGCTGGGCCATAGTGCGGACATGCTGGTACTTGATGACAGCGACAGAATAAGTGATGTGATGATTGCCGGTGCATGGCACGTCCGCGACGGTGATCAGAAAATATCCGGCCAGTTTGAATAAAAGGGAAAAGAGAAAAAATGAGTCCTTCAAACGAAATCGCAAATACCGAGCGTGGCTATATCATTCCCATCGGTGGTGCGGAAGAAAAGCTGCACAATCCTGAGATTCTGGACCGATTTGTCGAAGTCTGCGGTGGAAATTCGGCGCGTATTTCGATTATCCCGACGGCGTCCGAACTGGAAGACACCGGCCGGAACTACGAGAAACTGTTCCGCAAATTAGGCATAAAACATGCTCGCGTGTTGCAAATGATTACTCGCGAGGACTGTCATGCCGAAGAGTTTCTGGAATACATTGAAAGCTCTGACGGCGTGTTTATGACTGGCGGGAATCAACTACGGTTGTCGACAACACTCGGTGGTACGCCGGTCGCACAAATGATCCGGCGCCGCAATGCGGCTGGTATGCATGTGGCTGGTACCTCTGCAGGTGCGGCCTTCATGCCCGAGCATATGATCGCGGGCGGCGATGAAGGCAGCACGCCAAGCCCCGACATGGTCACCCTGGCACCGGGCCTGGGGCTGACCAATAACTTCATCATCGATCAACACTTCCGACAGCGTGATCGAATCGGCCGCCTGCTGACGGCGCTGGCCTACAATCCGTTCGCGATCGGCATTGGTCTCGACGAGGATACCGCCGCATTCATACGCCCGGGCGATGATCTGGAAGTAGTGGGCAGCGGCGGCATCACGATTCTCGATCCGACCCACCTGACACATTCATCCATGGATCGGGCGCGCCGCGGCGAACCGGTTAGCCTGATCGGGGTAAAACTGCATATACTGGTCGCCGGGGGGCGATTCGAGATTGCCCCCAGAGAGGCATACGCCGAATAATTAATCCGTGCCAAATTCTATGGAGCCGGACCTATGAAGATCGTTAGTACCAACGTTTACGTTGGCCCCAATATTTACGCACATTTTCCGGTGATCCGGCACGTCCTGGATCTGGCTGACCTCGAGGACTGGCCAACCGCAAAACTGGGATCTGAATTTGTTGATCCGTTGCTGGAATGGCTGCCCGGTTTGCACGAGCACGGTTGTTCATATCGCGAGCCAGGGGGCTTCGTGCGCCGAATGCAGGAAGATGATGGGACCTGGCTTGGTCATGTCATGGAGCATGTGGCCATTGAGCTGCAAAACATCGCTGGTTCAGAAGTAACTTTTGGCCGCACCCGGTCTATCGATGACCAGCCCGGTTTCTACACCATGGTGTTTCAGTATCTTGATGCAGAAGTCGGCCGTGAGGCCAGCCGCCTCGCGCTGGAGTTGTTGCACAGCTTGTTGCCGGAGAAACTTAAGCCTGACGATGCCCCGGGTAAGGACTGGGATTTCTCGGAAGAGCGGGACGATTTTATTCGCTATGCGCAAAGACGCGCCTTCGGACCAAGTACCGCATCGCTTGTGCGAGCGGCTGAGGAGCGCGGAATTCCCTGGATTCGGCTGAATCGGCAAAGCCTGGTGCAATTCGGGCACGGTCGCTATCAACAACGCATTCAGGCCACGACGACGAGCCGCACAGGCAATATCGCGGTTGAACTGGCGTCCGACAAGGAAGAGACCAACACGATTCTTCGCGATCTTGGTCTGCCGGTGCCGGTGCAACGGCTGGTCAGAAGTTCAAGAGATGCAAAAAGGGCGGCAGAGCGGATCGGCTATCCAGTGGTTCTCAAGCCGCTGGCGGGAAACCACGGTCGCGGCGTTTCCATCAATTTGCGTACCCCGGACGAGGTTGAAGCGGCTTTTGACAAAGCGCGCGAGCATGGTCGCAGCATTATTGTTGAGGCCTATATCGAAGGCTTCGATCACCGCTTGCTGGTGGTCAATGGCAAGCTGGTTGCGGCAGCCAAGCGCATGCCGGGGCACGTTGTTGGCGATGGTAAACACACCATCGAAAAACTGGTCGATATCGTCAACGAGGATCCGCGTCGTGGTGTAGGGCATGAGAAAGTCCTGACACGACTCGAATTCGACCACCAGGCGGAAAGGCTGCTGGAAAAACTTGGCTACGATCGAGATACGGTCGTGAAAGAAGGCGAAGTAGTTTTCCTGCGATCTACCGCTAACTTGTCGACCGGGGGTACGGCGATCGATGTTACCGACATCATGCACCCGGACAATCGCGAGATGGCTGAGCGCACAATCAAGGCCATTGGACTGGACATCGGTGGCGTCGATTTCCTGACACGCGATATTGCAGAATCCTTTCGCGAAGCGGGTGGCGGAATTTGTGAGGTCAATGCAGGGCCCGGTTTCCGCATGCACGTAGCGCCCAGTGAGGGAACGCCTCGCGATGTTGCAGGACCGGTTATCGACATGTTGTTTCCGGCAGGCTCGCCCAACCAGATTCCGATTGCGGCCGTTACCGGTACTAATGGCAAGACGACGACGTCGCGCATGCTGGCGCACATTCTGAAGATGAACGGGCATACGGTTGGGCTGACTTCAACCGATGGCGTATACATCGATGGACAGTTGAGCGTTGCCGGTGACATGACTGGCCCGGTTTCGGCACGCATGATTCTTCGCGACCCATCCGTCGACGCGGCCGTTATGGAAACGGCCCGTGGCGGCATGTTGCGCGGTGGTCTTGGCTTTCAGCACTGCGATGTAGCCGCTTGCCTGAACGTATCGGCGGATCATCTCGGCCTAAAGGGAATCAATACGCTGGAGCAGTTGGCGGAGGTCAAAAGGGTGCCGATCGAGATCGCCGAGCAGGCGGCTGTGCTGAACGCCGACGATTCGTATTGCCTGCAAATGGCGGATTACACGGATGCCAAAACTCTCTGCTATGTGACCATGAACCCGGGCCATCCGTTGGTGAAACAGCATATTCGCGCTGGCGGTCAGGCGTTCGTGCTGGAAGAGGGTATGAACGGTCACATGATTACGATCTATGACAATGAAGTGCATACGCCGTTGCTATGGACGCACCTCATTCCCGCAACCATTGAAGGGCGGGCGATGCACAACGTTCAGAATGCGATGTTTGCGGCGGCACTTGCCTACAATATGGATATAAGCCTCGAACACATTCGACATGGGCTGCGGACATTCGATTCGACGTTCTTCCAGGCACCCGGGCGGACCAATATTTACGACGAGCATCCGTTCAAGGTCATCATGGATTACGCACATAACCCGGCGGCCGTGCAGGCCATGTGCAATCTGGTTGATCGTTTTGATGTTGATGGCCAGAAAATTGTGGTGTTATCCGCGCCGGGTGATCGTCGTGACGAGGACATCAAGGAAATCGCCGAGATCGCGTCCGGACACTTTGATCACTTCATTTGCCGTTGTGACGACAATCGCCGTGGTCGTGGGAAAGATGAAGTCGCCGTGATGCTGAAGAATCGATTGCTGGAGGCGGGTATCGAGGCGGGACGTATTGAAGTCATTCCGGATGAACAGGAGTCAACCAGCCAGGCGCTGCAAATGGCGGCTGCCGGCGATTTGATCCTGGTGCTGTCCGACAACATTAAACGTACCTGGAAGCAGATTATCTACTTCAACTCGGAAGCGCGACCCGTTGAGGGGACCAAAAAATCCACCAGCAGCGCAGGTTTGCCGGAAACGAGCGGTTTTCAGTTTGATGAAAGCCTCGAACTCATCAGCGACGAGCGGGGAGTGCGAATCGCCAGGGAAGCCGGCGACTGAAGGGCGCCTGCGAACCATGGAATATCTTGATGCGCGCCGGATCACCGGTCCGAACCTGTTGTGGAACCGGGCAGGCTCTATTCTGGATATAGACTGTGCCGCTGAGGAGACGGATGCCGTCATTCATGCCTGGGAAGAGGCTGTCCGCTACATGCTTGCCGCGGTGGGCTGGGCGGATGAGTCGACCTGCAGCCGGCAACTGACTGGCGGTGTCAGTCTGGCATTCTCGGCGCCCATCGATGCACTGTATGCGGCAACCGAGATCAATGAATGGGCCTGGACTTGCATCGAAAACGGTGTCGGCGTGGAGCCATCCCCTGAACTGGCCGAAAAAGTGGCTGAGATTCAGGGTCTGATTGCCGCAGAGGTTAACCCCGATCTTTTGCGACTCCAGTCAGCGGTTGGCGAAAACAACATAGCCTTTCTGTGGGATGACGACGATGTGTCGGCCGGGCTGGGTTCCGGATCGGAAACCTGGGCCTTTCGGGATCTGCCAGAACCCGACGACCTTGACTGGGATCAGTTTCACGACATCCCGACCAGTATCGTTACCGGCACCAACGGCAAAACGACGACCGTCAGACTGGGCACCCATATTTTACGGGGCACCGGCAGGGATGTGGGCGTGAGCAGTACGGACTGGATTGCCGTGAATGATCGCATCATCGAACGGGGTGACTGGTCCGGGCCAGGCGGCGCGCGCAGCGTGTTGCGGCGAAAGGAGGTCGACGTCGCGATCCTGGAGACCGCGCGTGGCGGATTGTTGCGTCGTGGGCTCGCTGTCGATCAGGCCGATGTTGCTGTCATTACTAATATTGCTGAAGATCACCTCGGTGATTTCGGTTCCCGCAATTTGCAGGAACTGCTGGATATCAAATGGGTGGTCAGCCGCGCGGTGGAAGAATTCGGTACGCTGGTGCTGAACGCCGATGACGAATTGTTGGTCGCGAAGTCGTCTGACTACACCGGGGACCTCGTGTGGTTCAGTCTCGATGATGACAACGTAGTGATCAATGACCATCTCGGCAAAGGCGGTCTGGCCTTTGTCCTTGATGGAACACGGTTGACCAAATGCCATGGCGATGAGCGTGAGTTTATTTGTGACAGTGATGAAATAGCGATAACGCTTGGCAGTGCTGCGCGCCACAACATAGCCAATTCACTGGCAGCGGCGGCCATGACCTTTTGTCTGGGCGTATCGATTGAGGCTATCCGTGACGGCCTCAAGAGTGTGTCCCAGGATGACAATCCGGGTCGCTGCAACGTATATGAGATCGACAAATTTCGGGTGCTGGTGGACTTCGCGCACAATCCCCAGGCGATGCAGGCGTTGTTTGATATGGCGGGAGGTTTGCCGGCGAAAAGAAGATTGCTGGCATTCGGTCAGGCCGGTGATCGCCCTGATGATCTGATTTGTGAACTGGCACAGGGTGCCTGGGCCATTGGACTCGATGCAGTAATCGTGTCAGAGCTTGAGGCCTATCACCGTGGCCGTGAGCACGGTGACGTGTACCGGATAATTCATGATGAATTGATTCGCTGTGGAGCCAGTGAGGATCAGCTGCAACATTTCGACCTGGAAATGGAATCTCTGGACGCAGCGCTCGAATGGGCCGAAGCAGGCGATCTCATCATCATGCTGGCGCTGGGAGACGGGGTCTCGATTCAGGACAAACTGAAGGCGCTAACGAACAGCTGACCGAAGTCGCCATTCATCCACGCGCCTGACGCGCGATCAAGCCCAACATGATCGCGCCTCAGGAAACGCTCCACAATTTTTCTATCGGCACGTCACCGCGACTAAAAACGAGACGCGGTCAGCTCAACATCAGCCTGCGACCAGGTGATGTCAAAACGCGCTTGCATCTCACTCGAATCCTTGTCCTGCGCCTTGAGCGCCTGAATCAAACCGAACATCGCCCAGCCATTGCGCGGGTATTTCTCCAGGTCAGTCCGATACACTGCTTCTGCTTCCGCCGCATTTCCCGCCGCGAGTAGCGCTTTGCCAAGTGAATGGCGCGTCGGGTAATACCAGAACGGTGGCTCGGTGTATGGCAACTCATCCTGTACTGACACTGCCCGCTCGAAATGCGAGGTAGCTGCTCCAAAGTCTTTGTCGGCCATCGCAATCTCACCGAGTGCCAGAGAATCGGCGATCTCCAGCAGCATTGATGCAGGATATTGAATCGTATCCAGGAACAGGACGTCAGCCTCTTCCTTTATGGGTCCAAGCATCGCCTGTTCCGCCCGTGCGGCGTCAATGTCACCGGTCCGCGCATAGGCAACGGCGCGTGTGTAATGCCAGATGCCATTGGAGTACTCCAGATTCTCTGGAGGTTGTGGCTCGGCCAGAACCTGGTCCCAAAGGCCAAACTGCACCAGCGACTGCATAGGAATGGTCTTGAAAAATTCAACCCCGGGGAACTGGTCGATCATTTCGAGTTGCACGTTTGCGGCTACCTTGCGTCCTGCCTCAATAGCTACCGCACTGCGCCCTTCCATGCTGGATGCGGCCCACAGGAAGTGGATGTTGTGCGGGTAATACGCCGCCGGGTAAAACCCCTGGGCATTGCAGGCCGCGATATATTCTTCATCCACAGCTGCCGCCTTGACGTTGGCAAGCGATGCGTCGCCGTAACGACCTACGCGCCAGTAAATATGCGAGGGCATGTGTACCAGGTGTCCTGCGCCAGGTACCAGGTTCTGCAACGTGTCGGCCGGGCCCTCGGCACGTTCGGGCTGGGATGACGCTTCCATGGCGTGAATGTATAGATGGATTGCCAGCGGGTGTGCCGGGCTGCGCTCGAGAACCGTCTCAAGGGCCGCCAGCACTTCTTCCGTGAGCGGTCTGGGGTTTTCAGGGTCAAGCCAGTAGTCCCAAGGCATCGTGTTCATCATGGCCTCGGCAAAAATGGAGGCAGCATCATCGTCGTCCGGATATTTCTGATGCACCTCACGCATGGCATTGACCCATGCTTCGTCCAGCGGCTCACGTGACGTCGCAGGATCGCCGTTATAGCGAACCGCCAGCGCATCAATGTAATCCTGCTCCGCCGGAGACACCTTGTCTTTCAGCGCGACGGCTTTTTGAATAGCCGCGTAGGCGGCGACTCGCTCCTCATCTGACATCACGACTTTGCCATTGCTGGTTACATTGATATTAGGGCCGAGCGCGAGTGCTTCACCCCAATAACACATGGCACAGTCGGGATCGAGCGTTTGTCCGGCGCGGAACGAGCGGATCGATTCCGCGTGATTGAACGCAAAGTCGATGACCAGCCCCTGATCAAAATATCGCTGCGCATCGGCGTCGCTGGTCGTTATTTCATGATGGTGATTGCCCATGCCGTCAAACAACGGCGCACCGGCGCGAGCGGCAAGTTCATTGCGACTTTCGCTGGTGGCGGTCGCGGTTGATGTATCGGGATCCGCACCCTCCCGATTGGAACACGCGCTGGAAAACAGCACGACGATGCCCATCAAGAGCAAACCAATTCGATTCCTTTTCATAACAACCCCCCCAATATCGGCAAAATGCCGGACTACAGTTATTTTTCCAGTGCCCTGAATTATAGTCGATCAGTCGTTCCGGTGCGTGTCCGGCTATTCCAGGCCCAGCACAAGATCCCAATGTGCCTTGCTGACCGGAAATACAGACAGGCGATTGCCACGCTTGTTTAGCAGGAACTCACCCAGTGCGGGGTGATCTTTCAGCTCCTTGAGTGTTATCGGCCGTTTCAACTTGCGCTCGAACTTAACGTCGACCAGCAACCAGCGTGGATTATCCGGGTCGCTTTTGGGATCGAAATGGCCCGATTGCGGATCAAACTGCGTGGGGTCCGGATAAGCCTTGCTGGCTATTTTCATGGTGCCGACAACGGCGGGTACTTTGCAACTTGAATGATAAAAAAAGGCGCGGTCGCCGACCTTAAAATCATCACGAAACATGTTTCGTACCTGGTAATTTCGGATGCCATCCCAGGGCTCGATTTTGTCGGCCTTGAGGTGGTCGATGCTGTATTCATTGGGTTCCGATTTCATCAGCCAATAGGCCACGGTGATTCCTCCCGGTTGCTTCTTGCGCCAAATTGAGGCGGCAGAGTTTAGCACTCATTTCCGGGTGCTGATGCACTCGTGAGAAGTCTATATTGACAAGCTCGGGAAATCGGCTACCGTGTCGCCTGCAAGCTCTGCTAAGGCCTGAAAATCGCAGTGCACGCCAACGAGAAGGGGAATACATCGTGGTTACCATGCTAGCGAACATCTTTGGCTCATCACCGGTAAAGCCGCTCGAAAAACACGTTGGTGTGGCGTACCAGTGCACCAAGCAGCTGTACCCGTTTTTCGAGGCCGTTCTGGCTGATGATTGGGATAAGGCCAGCGAGTACCGGGACGCCATCGATGCGCTGGAGCATAAAGCGGACGACCTGAAAAAGGAGATTCGCCAAAAGTTGCCAAAAAGCCTGTTTATGCCAGTGCCTCGTGAAGACTTGCTGGAATTGTTGCTGGTGCAGGACAAGATGGCAAACCGGACGAAAGACGTGTCTGGCCTGGTTCTGGGTCGCCAAATGAAAATTCCGGACTCGATAGCGAAGGATTTTCTGATATTCGTACAGCGCAACATTGATGCCGCGAAACAGGCACGCAAGAGTGTGCGGGAACTCGATGAGTTGTTTACCACCGGCTTCCGCGGTGCCGAGGCCGACCTGGTGGAGTCCCTGGTTGAGGAGCTTGACCGCATCGAAACTGAAACAGACGGACTGCAGGCCCAATTGCGAGGTGCCTTGTTCAAGGTTGAGGATACTATGGGCCCGGTTGATGTCATTTTCCTGTATCGCGTCATACAACTTATAGGCGAAATCGCCGATATGGCGGAACGCGTTGGCCGCCGTCTCGAGCTTTTGCTCTCTCATTAAATAATTAGAATTCGAATCCGATTGAGGGTGGTCTGATGGAACACCAGCTGATATACATTGGCCTTGCAGCATTGTTTGGCCTGTTCATGGCCTGGGGTATCGGTGCGAATGACGTTGCCAATGCGATGGCGACCTCGGTTGGCTCGAAAGCGCTTACCATCAAACAAGCCATCATTGTTGCCGCGATCTTCGAGTTTCTTGGTGCGGTGCTTGCTGGCGGCGAAGTAACCTCAACCATTCGCAAGGGAATCATTGATTCCAACCTCCTTGCGGGTTCACCGGAATTATTAATCTACGGCATGCTGGCGTCGCTGCTTGCGGCAGGCACCTGGCTGCTGATTGCATCGCATTTTGGCTGGCCTGTTTCGACCACCCATTCAATCGTTGGCGCCATCGTTGGTTTTGCGGCCGTTGGTATCGGTTTCGATGCCGTCGTGTGGGCCAAGGTTGGCACAATTGTCTTGAGTTGGGTGGTAACGCCACTCATCGCCGGGTTTATTGCCTATCTGATTTATGGCAGCGTGCAACGCCTGATTCTGCAGCACGAAGACCCACTGGAGCGGGCGAAGCGCTACGTTCCCGTCTACATATTTTTTGCGGCCTTTACCATTACGCTGGTTACTATTCTGAAGGGGCTGAAACACGTAGGACTGGATTTTTCAGTCGCGAATTCTTATTTCATGGCGACGGGAATCGCCGTTTTTATTGCGGTCGTCGGCGCCGTTGCCATTGGACGCATTGAACCTGACGCAAAGAAGGAAAAGAAGCAACACTACTACACGGTTGAACGTGTGTTTGCCGTTCTCATGGTCATCACGGCCTGCTCCATGGCTTTTGCTCACGGCTCAAACGACGTGGCCAATGCCATCGGACCGCTCGCCGCCGTCATAAGCATTGCCAAGACAGGGGTAGTGGCCGGCAAGTCGCAGGTAGGTATCTGGGTACTGATCATCGGTGGCATCGGAATAGTGGTGGGTCTGGCCACCTTTGGCCGACACGTGATTGCAACGGTGGGAGAGAAAATTACACATCTGACCCCCAGTCGTGGATTTGCAGCCGAACTTGCGGCAGCCACTACCATCGTAATCGCGTCCGGAACGGGTATGCCGATATCCACGACACAGACGCTGGTGGGCGCCATACTCGGTGTGGGGATGGCACGCGGCATCGAGGCCATCGACTTGCGGGTCGTGGGAAGAATATTCGTTTCCTGGGTCGTGACCATTCCGGTGGGCGCAGCATTGGCGATCGTCTTCTTCTTTATCTTCAAGACCATTCTTCCCTGAAAATTGCCATCACCCCGGCGGGACTGCACAATGCCGTGGTGAGCGGCTGATGACAGGGTGACGAATTGAAAATCGTGCGTACGTGTTGGCTGTGAGCAAAATTTCTACCAGGCGCTATACATTGGCCGTACTGGTTGTCGTATACACATTCAACTTTATTGATCGCCAGATTCTCTCCATTTTGCTGCCCGCGATAAAAAGCGAGTTCGTGCTAAATGACTGGGTGCTCGGCTTTATTTCCGGTTCGGCTTTCGCGTTGTTCTATGCAACGCTTGGTATCCCGATTGCGTTGATCGCCGATCGCTGGAATCGCCGCAACCTGATCGCGTTGTCGCTGCTGATCTGGAGTTGCATGACGGCTCTGTCGGGCACAGCAGCCAATATCACGCAACTGACACTGGCTCGGATAGGTGTCGGCATCGGGGAGGCTGGTTGCAGCCCGCCAGCGCATTCGATTATCTCCGATTACTATCCACCGAAGCAGCGTTCGTCTGCCATGGGAATTTATTCACTCGGAATTTCTGCAGGTATCATGATCGCCTATCTCGCCGGTGGCTGGGTCGTCCAGAATATCGGCTGGCGTGAGGCGTTGTTGATTGTCGGGCTGCCGGGAATACTACTGGCTGTGGTCGTTCGGTTTACGGTGAAGGAACCGCCGCGCGGCATGTCAGAAGGACTGGTCGACGGCGGCGAGCGTGCCAGCGTGTTAAGTGTTGCCCGACTGCTGGCAAGCCGAACCTCCTTTATTCACATGTCGCTCGGCGCGGGTCTGGCCTCGTTCGGCGGCTACGCCGTGGCCAATTTCTTCCCCAGTTTCCTGGTCCGCAGTCACGGCATGAACCCGGCTGAGATTGGTGTTTACCTGGGACTGATCCTCGGCATCGCGGGCGGACTAGGTTTCGCGGGCGGAGGCTATGTGGCCGATCACCTGGGTCGGCACCGACAGCGATCGGCACTCTGGGGTGTCTCGGCTGCGATGCTTCTTGGCTGGCTTTTCCTGTTTCCAATTTATTTGCTGGACGACAGCAAGCTGATAATCGGACTGTTTATCGTGCCGACGATATTTTCGAATTTTTACCTGGCGACGACCTTTGCACAGACTCAGGGTCTCGTCGGCTTGCGGATGCGAGGCGTCGCTGCGGCGCTTGTACTTTTCATCATCAACATCATCGGTCTTGGCCTCGGACCGCTGATGACAGGAATGTTGAGTGATTATCTGGCGGCCGATTTCGGGCAGGATTCGATGCGTTATGCATTGCTCGTTGTTGGCGGTGTCGTCGGACCGTGGTCGGCTTTTCACTACTACAAGGCGGGACAGAGTATCGAGGCGGACCTTGCGCAGACAGCACAATCCTGATGGACGGGCCTGCGTGTTAGTATGCGGCGACCTTTCGTAACAGCAGGGCAATAAAATCAAGAAAATAATTCTCTGCGTCAGTTTCTTACTGTCTGCTTGCCTGGCACAGGCCATCGAATTACACCCCCCGGCGATTGCCTTAAACAACGTCACCGTAGACATTTCCGTTAGCGACGCCCAGCCGCTGCTGGCGGTGGAATTGCGCATCGGTGATGCAACGTATTCCGAGATTGCCGATGCGAAAGGCAATGCGACCTTCAACATCGTTGCATCGTCCAGTGGACCCGTGACACTGGTCGCGAGCGATGCGGCGGGTGAGCAGGCGTCTCAGGATCTCAGGGTGTTGCCGGGCTGGGTGTCCCTCGCCCCACCCCTGCTCGCCATACTGGTCGCACTGACTCTGCGCAGCGTCATTCCGGCGCTACTGCTCGGCGTCTGGGTTGGCGCTGCGGCCTTGAAGTCGTTCACGTTGGCGGGGATTTTCGCCGGTTTGCTCGATAGCCTGCAGGTTTTCGTCGTTGGTGCACTGGCTCATCCGGATCATGCAGCAATCATTCTGTTCTCAATGATGATTGGTGGCATGGTCGGCATCATCACCCGCAATGGCGGTATGACAAAAATTGTTATGGCATTGGTGCGGCGTGCGAAGACAGCCGTGGGTGGGCAGCTCGCTGTGTGGTTGATGGGAATCATGATTTTCTTTGATGATTACAGCAACACCCTGGTTGTTGGCAATACAGCGCGACCCATGACCGATCAACTAAAGATTTCCCGGGAGAAACTGGCTTACATCGTTGATTCAACGGCGGCACCTGTCGTGTGTATCGCGTTAATCACGACCTGGATCGGCTATGAAGTGGGCTTGATCGACGCGGCGCTGGAGAGAATTTCTGATATCGATCAACCTGCCTACACAGTTTTTCTGCACTCAATTCAATACAGCTTCTATCCGATCCTGGCCGTGCTTTTTGTACTTGCTGTTGCTGCGACCGGACGCGATATGGGGCCCATGTATAAAGCTGAGCTCCGCGCTCGTCGCGGCCAGGTTTCTTCGGTAACTGCGACCGACACTCCGGCCATGCAAGGTGACAACCTGGAGCCCAAGGACGGAGTTCCGTTGCGTGCCGCTAACGGTTACGTGCCGCTTATCGTGTTGATTGTCGCGCTTATTGGGGGCCTTTATGTCACTGGCGAAGGGGATACCATCACCGACATTGCCGGTTCCGCCGATGCCTACAAAGCCATGCTGTGGGCATCATTACTTGGCGCAATCACAGCCGCGGTCATGACTGTCAGCCAACGCATCCTCACCGCCAATGAGACCGTCGATGCCTGGTTTGGCGGTGTGCGTGCCATGTTGTTCGCCATGATCGTACTCGTACTTGCCTGGGCGTTGTCCGGCGTCACTGAAGAACTTCATACGGCCGACTACCTGGTGTCCATTCTGGCCGATACTTTACCGGTCGCCCTGGTGCCAGCTGCCGTCTTCGTGCTCTCTGCCATTACCGCTTTCACGACCGGTACCAGTTGGGGTGCCATGGGCATTCTCATGCCATTGGTCGTTCCGTTGTGTTGGGCCGTCATGAAAGCTAACGGCATGGATTCACCCGAAGATATGCACATTCTGTATTCCGCCATCGCCAGCAACCTTGCCGGCGCCGTCTGGGGTGATCATTGCTCGCCGATTTCGGATACTACGATACTTAGCTCGATGGCCAGTGGTTGTGACCACATCGAACATGTACGGACGCAGATGCCCTATGCCATTCTGGTTGGGCTCGTTGCTATTCTTATCGGCACGATTCCTGGGGGATACGGTTTTCCGCCGTTGTTGTCTATCGTTGTTGGCGCGGCCTTGTTGTTCGGGATATTGCGGTTTTTTGGGCGACGGGCGGATGACGATGCCGGGATCGATTCAACCATCGCTTGACTGGGAGAAAGCTATGGCTCGTTTCAATGACGTAATTGAAACCAGAGAACAATTTCGCCGCATAATGGGCGAAGCCAATGACAGCGTCATTCGGAAATCCCTTTCTGCACTGGATAAGCATTGTGGCGTATTCATCGGCAGAGCGCCGTTTATGCTGATCGCTTCTGCCGATGCAGACGGCAATGCCGACGTGTCGCCCAAGGGAGATCCTGTCGGCTTCGTCAAGATTCTCGACGAAAAGACTCTCGCGATTCCCGATCGGTTGGGCAATAAGAGATCCGATACGATCGAAAATATTCTACAAAACCCGAATGTCGGTTTGATATTTCTGATTCCCGGTAAGACGGAGACATTGCGAGTTAGCGGCAAAGCCCTGGTTGTCAGAGATGAGGCGCTGCGTGATTCAATGGCCGTTAAGGGGAAGAGCCCAGACTTCGTAATCGTCGTTACTGTAGAGGAAGCTTTTTTCCACTGTTCCAAATGCATGATTCGTTCGAAATTATGGCAAACAGAGCACTGGCCTGATCTGGATGGCCTGCCGCGCCTTGCCCAGACCATGGTGGATGCGGGAGCGCTCGAACTAACCGAAAGCGAAATGCACAAGATCGTTGTCAATGACGAGCGGGAGCGACTGTATTAGCTTCGGTCGCTAGCGGAACTTCAAAAACACTGAGTCTGATGAGATTTGAACTTCTGCTATTGAGCGTGGAAAGGCAGATCAAACGCGATGTTATCCACTGCAGAGTAGTGCTAGTGCAAATAAACCGGTGCCGGCGGTTCTTTCACAAAGTTTTCCGCTACGCTCGATAAAACTCCCGCGGGAGAATTAAAGTTTTCCACTCCGCTCAACAAAGCTCCCGCGGGAGGATTGTTGTACGGATTGGAAATATTCCCGGTCTGCGTGTCCAGCATGTCCCGCGAGTGATAGCCGGTCTCCGGCACAGCGATCCCATCCGGTCGCAAGAAGATCCAGTTGTCCTGAAAGTCCGTCTCGATGCGAAAACCCCCTTCATGCACCAGCGTATGGTGCTTCGTGCACATCAGCATCAGGTTATCGAGCGATGTCTCACCCTCTCTGGCCCAATGCTCAACATGGTGGCACTGCAGGAAGCGGTGATGGTGACAACCCGGGA
>CAYUOY010000064.1:0-20939 GCA_964446495.1 uncultured Woeseiaceae bacterium
ACGCAACCAGCACAACTCATGCCTGAAACAGACAGGCGAATGGCCTCACTCATGGCTATTCGCCGTTTCCGGCCGTGATCTCCTGCGCATCAAAACCAGCCGCCTTCAGCGCCCCCAGCAATACCGAGAGGTCCGAATCAGTTTCCACAACAGCCGTTTTGGTCTCCAGTTCGACCTGCGCCCTTGCGACCCCGATTTCGGTGCTCAAGGCCGCCTCGATCGCGGTGACACAGCCGTTACACTTCATTCCGGGTATCGACAATCGTATTTCACTACTCATGGTTTTTACCTTTATTCGCTGCAATTTCGCCTTTCACCTACTATGCCGCCAGATATCTGAAAATCAATCACGAATACCTGATCAAATCGATGCTATCAGACTATATTCCCTGGCGTAGTAAAGCGGCCTGATGTGGATTACTTCCTGCAGTCTTCCCGTAAATTCGAGTCCCACTCAGTTTTGTCACCATCGAATGCAGCGTAGAGTTGCCGATGTGCGCGCAATGAAAACTCATCCGACCGTGAATCATAGCTGCGCACCCAGTCAATCAACATGTCCAGGTTATTCTCCTGATCTTCCGCGGAAGCATATTTGTGAGGTTCCCAAGGCCGGGCCCTGCAATTCTCAACACACTGTTGCGTTCCCGGGTTGAGAAAAACAAGCCGGGAACAGCGCTTGATCGCCGCTTCCAGCAGGCTCGAATAGCAACCTTCGATGACCCAGGCACCGTTCCCTGCCATGAATGACTCCAGGTCCAGCACGCTATCCGCAATGGGTCGCCTCGATGTCGGCACTTTTTTGTGCCATGCAATCGTGTCCAGATCCAGATAGGCGAGCCCCTTCTCCTGGACCAGTTTGCGGGCATAAGTCGATTTCCCGGAACCGGAATTCCCAAAAACTACAATCTTGTTTCTCATGACAGCAGGCTGCTAGCGTGAATTCTTAGCGAAGGTATCGTTCACCAATTGGCGAAACGGATCGTCATAGACATGGTTCCATTCAGCCCATACTTTCTTCAGGGCCGGGTTGTTTGCATTAGCCTCGATCTCTCGCATATGTGGTAGCCACTGGGCTTCTTCGAGCGTTCCATTCTCATATTGGTAATAGGCATTCGACCAGTTGTGGAGCAATGATCGATAAAGACCACTGACGAGTGCTCTGGCGTGTCGATCCGCATCCCATCCCTGGGTTTCAATCGTCTCAAAGGCTTTGGACAATTCCGGGCTTGTTGCCGATACCAGATTGAGTTGAACCCAGGATTCCTTGAGTTGAAGCACTGTCGCTGAACGCGTCGCAGCCGCACCTTGCTGGACCTGTACGCCGACAAAAATCAGGGAGGCTATAACGCCGGCAACTCCCACTGCCTCAACCATCGCTCTCTTGTCCATTGTTTATTACCGCTATTGGCTACAGACAATTGTTCGGTCCGCACACTTTCTCTGGCGCTCGGATTTCAGCGTTTGCTTCGCCTCGGTATATTCACCGAGCGCCTGCAGCAGTTCCGGGTGCTCGGATACCAACGCTTCCATTTTTTCACGCAATCGCCTTTTTTTCAAAAGAATTACGGACTTGGCATCCGCAACGGGATATCGCGCTCCCGCGGTCATCCATTGCTTGGCGTCTGCCGATGTTGCATTGGTGACAAAGTATGCTCTGCAAACGTGCGTTCTGATTCGAGTGCCGGTTGGCGTTTCGTAAAAGCAACGAATATCATATTCATCTTCATCGTTGAACGAGCTGAACACAGCAAAGAAATTCTCTTGAGTCTGCAGTACGACATTACGCAACAAATGTAAGGATTTGTCCCCATAAACCACAATTTCATCAACGGCTTCAATGGGGGCTGGCTCCGCTTCCTCTGCCAACGCAAAGTGGGACATGCCAACGTACAAAAACGCAAATAACAGCGCAGTTCCCGCTGTAGCAGCCCTGCTAATTTCGCTGTTACGGTGGAGGGACATTTTCGCTCCGATGAAGTGAACGCCATTGGATGATACCAGAGAACCTCAGAGCTACTCTAAACTGATATCTTGTTTAAAAACATTCCTCATGTTTGGTGGAATCTCTTTTGGTGATGTCGCGCGTCAGGTCGCGGAAATAACAAGGTGCTTTTTCCTGCGAGCCAGAACGCGATAGAGGTTAGTGGGTATCGGCCTCAGGCTCAGCTCGCTGCGCCAGCACGATCCAGACACCTCCCAGGGTTGCGGCAGATGCCAGCACAAGTCGAAGCGTCAATTGCTCCGAGAGTAACAAAACTCCAGCGAACGCAGCAAGCGCCGGGACGGACAACTGCACTATTGCAGCACGCGTGGCCGTCAGGCCACGGAGCGCTGAATACCAAATGACATAGCCCAAACCTGAAGTGATTGCCCCGGAAGTCACCGCCAGAATCAGACCGCTCAGGGTGCTTTGTAACTGACTCATAAACAGCAAGCTAACAACAATGACCAACGGCACCGAGTAGATGAAGTTGTTTGCCGTCGCTTCCAGGGGATCGGAAACGTTTTTTCCAAGCAACGAATAAAATCCCCACGCTATCCCGGCAATAGCCATCAGGATGGCACCCATCGGATCGGGCGCTGTGAGCCCGGGTGAAACCAGGTAAATCAGTCCGCTTGACGCAAGCGCCAGCCCGACCCATGACAGCAAAGTAAACTTCTCGCCGTTACGCACCGCGACTACAAACATCGTCAGCTGAACTGCACCAAACAGGATCAATGCGCCGGTCCCCGTGCTGAGTGAAATATAGGCGAATGAGAAAAACGTCATATACATGAAAAGCATGATCACAGAGCGCCAGTCAACTGAAGCTCGGCGGTATTTTCGCCAACGCGGGGACATCAAGAGAGCTAACACAACTGCGCCTGAGATAACTCTTGCCGCAGTGAAACTTGCGGCATCGATGAGTTCCTGGCCCAGAGCGAGTCGACAGAGTAGGGAATTCGCTGCGAATGCGATCATCGCAGCCACCGTCAGCCAAACAATTTTCGAGGTAGCGGAGCTTGAAGTTCTGGAGGGGACGTTGGCCATTGTCAGTTACGCCAACAGACCGTCAGTATTCAATTCTGTCCGTCTATTGATCTGGCGGTCCCAAATACTTATCCAGCCAGTCCAGTGTCTCACCGATAACAACAGGTCTCGGCACAAAATGACCGGTGGCGTCATAGACATGTTTCTTGTCAGCTTTCTCTGTTCCCAAAAGCTCAAAAAACGGTTTGGCTGAAGTCTCAAAGCGGAAATCCGTGTCGTAGATTCCGTTAAATTGCAGTACAGGAACTTTCACTCGGGGCAAGTAATTGACGACGTTAATTTCCGGCACTTCAAGATGCTGCAATCCCGTCTGATCAAGGATTCCGACCTTTAGCCGCTCCTCCACCGCAAGTGCGATGGCCCCGAGCCTGCCTCCCCAACTAAATCCGAAGTAGGCAATTGCATCCGCGTCAATGTCGGGTCGAGTTTCCAGGTAATCGATCACTCGGCGCATATCCTTGACTTGCTGAATAGCGAGGTCCCGACCGGCCAGCGTCTCCCATGAAACGGGTTCGCTCACGCGTCTACTGAAGGTTCCCTTGAGCACAGGCACGGCGACCGCCCTGCCGTTCTTGAGCACGAAATCCAGTGGTGTCCTGAATGTATCGATCGACTCGACGAATTGCATGCCCATTCCGCCCCACCAAAAAACGGCCTGGTGTCGCGAATTTTTATTATCCGGCAGATAGAGGTATAGCCCAACTCTTTCGCTGCCATAGGATGCGTCAAAAGTGACAAATTCCCTTGTCCACGGTCCAACCTTTTCTGTCGCTTCGACAATAGCATTCAGGGGCGCAGGATCGTAATCGAAGTTGTTTCGGAAAGCAGTATATACGTCATCCGAAACCGGGCGGCCAACGAACATTTTTTCCGCAGGCGGCAGGTCATCTCGTAAGGATTGGGCATTGGCCGATTCGTCGCTGGTTTTCGCCAGGCGGAATCCGTTGGTGGGCGATCGATCAAACGCCGGCAGATTGCTCGCATCGAGAATGGATTCGTGAACAACGTAGTGAGCATCATTCCATCCGCCTCCCAGGATGACCTTGTTCTCACCCGACGCATTCCAACACCATTCGCGAACGTTGCCCGCCATGTCATAGGTTCCAGTCCACCCGATACCCTGATACTCGCCGACGGGAGACGTCCCGTTCCCATCCAGGTTACTGGCAGGCAACAGCCAGGGTAGGGCCCCATCGGCAATAGCGCGACGCCAGTGTTCATACGTCGGTAGCTCAAATCCGGCGAATTGAGCGTAGGCCACCGCTTCATACCAGCTTACGCCCGCTACCGGATAGTTTTCCTGACCATCCGGATAATTGCCACCTTCCCAGGTACCGGGCCCTGGCCGACCGGATTTGTCGACCATAAACCGCATCGCTTCTTCCCACGAGATTACATCTCCACCTGACGCGAACTCGTGTACCCACAGATCACGATTTTTATACCCGCCGGCATCAACGAACTGCTTAAATTCACGATTTGTGACTTCGTATCGTCCGATGAAAAAGTCACGAATTTCAATCGCCTCACCCGCCACTTCATCGTTCCAGCCTGGCACGCGAACCATGCCCTTCGGCAAGGATTCAGCGGAATCAATAACGAATGGCTCCGTGAAAAATTGCACGAAAGATCGGTGTCTTCGCCTCTCGACAAAGCGCAAAACCTTGCCGACTCCCTCACCGCCGAGCATTCGAAGAACCGCTGGCCGATTATCCAGCTCCAGGCGAATCAAAGAGAGCCCGAACGGCAAGTGAATATCATTTAGTGGCGTCTCACCCAGTTCCTCCCATTTCGTATCTGTTACCGCATAAGGACGACGAAAGACTGTCGCCCCCATTGGAACGGATGGAATGCTGGTTATCCACGAAAACTCACCCCACAGCAGCGCCATTTCGGAATCGTCTGGCAGTCGATCTTCAACTTCTTTCGCCAATCGATATGCGGCTTCATAGTTCCCTTCTGCAACGTAGGCTTCGATCTCTGGAAAAGCCTTATCGTGCGCCCAGCGCGCGTCGCCACCCGCGTACCAGTTTCCACCGACCATGAGCAGAGCGACCGCAAGCAGTCCGATGATGACGAAGTCGAATTTTCGGCCGCTAACCTTCGATATAGACTGATCAAGCCCGATATCCGTTTCCTTTCTCAAACCGTCAGCGGTTAGTTCATACAACCAGGAAAATATTGCCATCGGGATAAAACCGATCGCCAGCACGATGACGATGGTGCGCGCCGGAGCGTCACCGAAGCCGAACAGCGGGAATATGGTTTCGGTCACCTGTATCAACAACCAGGCGATGACCAGGTAGGCGGCGCCTGCCCGAAAAACATTGCGACGCTTGAGCTCAGAGAAAAAGGACATAGCTGCTATTTTTTGTTCCGGTGCTGCGAATAATCATGAATCAATAAGGGTCTGTTGCCTTACAGACAACCACCATCTACGTCCTGGATGTATACATCCTTTGCATTCATCATCTGGAATTCTTCGGCGACATCGTCGATGTGATGCCTTTAGGCCCCGATGAAGAATTCCCCGACTATCTTTTCTGGCGCTCTGTTTCCAACGCTTTTTTCGCGTCACCAAATTCGTTGAGCGCTTCGCGCATCTTCTTGTGCCTGGAAATTGCATCAGAGATCTTCTTCCGGAATATTTCCTGCTGCCGTCTCATTCCTTTTGAAGTGGGCGGCGCGAATTCCTGTCCGCCACCCAATGCCGAATTGTTCCCACTTGCAAGTTCCTCTTCATATTCCCTTTGAAATTCGGCCTTGCATTCGTGCGTCCTTCTCCGACTTCCTAGTGCTTGCTTGTACTCACAGGTAACTTCATACCTCGAATCATTGTTGTAGGAATTGTATACATCAAAAAATCCGGCTTCCGCATTGTCGAAATCCTTCTGCAGCCTTTGTAGCGATTTTTTCCCCACGGTGACAATCTCGTCCACGACACCTGAATCGCCCTCCTGTGTCGATGTCGTCTGACACATTGCCGTTGCAACAAGAGAAATCGTCAGGGCAAGGCCAGTCAAAACAGATGCGCCTGCCCGAGAGTATCGCTTAAGGAAAGTCATCGTTTTGTTGCCCATCATCGGTGATATTCAGTGTGTACCTAATTTGTGCACGCGTTGCCACTGTGCGGCAGGTCGCGTCACACGATCGAATTGCCACGTTTCAGCCTTTCATTTTAGCGACCTTATACCATCCGCAGACCCGTTTCTAGCCGCGGCGTTCGTGACCGGCTCCCGGTCTGGTGGTTGAGTCCGGATGCCTGCAGAACCCGCTTGAAATTGCATTAATTGGTCGGTCTGGGGGAACTGCCCGCTTTTACTTGCGGATTTTGTCCGTCCCTTTTGGCCATTTGTCACGGAACAGCTGCGGATTGAGATTCAGATTCCGTGCTGTACCCGTGTATGACACGGTAACGGTTTTCGTACCCGACGAGTGCGTAATTATCTGCCGGACCGGCAGCCACGATGACTGATCGAAAGCAATTTCGATCTTGGAAACGACAGCTCGAACGGCATCCTTTTTGGGCGTCAACTCAAGCTTCAAGACACGCCTGTCACCAAAAACATCCTCCCCTGCAAAGGTAATCAGATACTGTTGATCAAGCTCACGACCTGTAACGCTGAATCCCAGGCGCATGAAAGGTTCCAGGCGATCTTTGTTCCTGGAAAGGCTGATCTCCGTTACCTGCGATGCGGCCGGGTCATACAGGTGCAATGATCGCCCCTCAAGCAGTATGACTCGCTTGTCGGGTTCACTTCCGTTTATTCGAAAGTCACCATCATCATTAAAGTAAATGCGCCCACTGCGAAGACGGTCCGATCCCTCCTCCGCTCCTTGCCACTCCACCTCGATCTGCGCCAGCACCGTATCAAGATCACGACCCTGACGTTCAAGTTGTTCGATAGCCGAATCCATGGTCCAGCCCAGTTCGTTTTCCTGCGCCTGAACCAACGATATGGTGGCAACCGCGCACAATAATCCGATCATACTGTTTACTGTTTTCATAAGATTCCCCAAACCGTCTTCAAATGGTCCACTGGCCGCAAACTCCAATTGTTGTTCTGCTTGTCGCGCCGCGCCAGAATCGCTGCCGAATTGGCGAGATTGTGCATTATAGCACTCGCAATCTCTCCATCGATTGGCAAATGGGCGATACGAGGCGGCCGTGCGCAACCTGAGTCGGGTATCCTTAATACTGATGGACCACATACACAGAATCAGAAGTAGCGGTTCTGCGCGGGCTGCGAACGGACATTACACAGGGGAGATCAATCTTGAAAAAATTTGATGCCATCATCATCGGTGCCGGACAAGCCGGGCCCGCGCTGGCCGAGAAGCTGACCCAGAGTGGTTTGAAGACCGCCATTATCGAGCGTCACCTGTTCGGTGGTACTTGCGTGAATGTCGGCTGTATACCAACCAAGACCCTGGTCGGTAGCGCGCGGGTCGCGCATTCAGCACGACGCGCCGCCGAGTTCGGGATCGAAACCGGCGCCATCGAAGTTGACATGATGCGGGTCAAAGCTCGCATGGATCAGATTCGCGGCGATTCGAATCGCGGCGTCACCGGGTGGCTTGAAGGCATGGAAAACCTGGAGATTCTTCGCGGCCACGCACGATTTGTCGGACCCGGTTGTATTGAGGTTGAGGGCGAAACTCTGGAGGCCGATAAAATTTTCATCAATGTCGGTGCAAGAGCCCGCGTGCCCAATATGCCGGGCCTGCAGGACGTTCCGTATCACACCAATTCGACTATTCTGGAACTTGAATACCTACCAGAGCACCTGATCATTATCGGTGGTAGCTATATCGGGCTTGAGTTCGCGCAGATATATCGCCGATTCGGCAGTCAGGTGACGGTTGTCGAGATGTCTGATCGTCTCATTCCACGAGAGGATGAGGACACTTCCACAGCCATACAAGACATCCTGGAAAATGAGGGTGTTAGATTCGAACTGGGCGCCGAATGTGTGAGTCTTACAAAGAGTGGCAACAGTATCGAAGTCACTGCATCCTGCGACGAGGAACACCAAGCCGTCAAAGGCTCGCACCTGTTGCTGGCGGTCGGTCGAATTCCGAACACGGACGACCTGGGCCTTGATGCAGCCGGTATCGACACCGATTCGCGCGGTCTGATCACTGTCAATGATAAATTGGAGACCAGTGCGCAAGGCGTTTGGGCGCTGGGCGAAGTCAATGGCCGTGGTGCATTTACGCATACCGCGTACAACGACTTCGAGATCGTGGCCGCCAATCTGTTAACGGACGATCGGCGCAGTGTTGCCGATCGGGTCGATGTTTACGGACTCTTCATCGACCCACCTTTGGGTCGTGCAGGATTGACCGAACGGGCGGCGCGCGATGCCGGGTTCGACGTTCGAGTCGGCAAACGGCAAATGACACGAGTTGGCCGCGCCAAAGAATTTGGCGAAACCCAGGGCTTCATGAAGGTCATCGTCGATGCGAATACGGACAAGATTCTGGGCGCAGCCATATTGGGCCTGAACGGTGACGAGGCCGTTCATAGCATTATTGATATAATGAACGCGGATTTGCCCTACACCACCATTCAACGATCCGTGCATATTCACCCAACCGTGGCCGAACTAATTCCGACGGTATTCGGGGACTTGAGGCCTTAGGCTCTGACTATTCTCCGCTTTGTTCGAGGCTCTTTTTCATATCTTCAAGAAGCGCCACATAGATGCCGTGGCAGAATTCAGTCGCGGCCTCGTTGTTGTGTTGCCAGCTCGATGACCACTCGACGAGCGAGCTTTCGCCCTGCTCTACCTGCCGCACAGTAACTCGACCCACATAGTTTTCAACCTCATCTTTCGAGACCGGTGAAGGTCCGTCGTCGATGCTGTAGGTCAGAGTTTTCGCGTCGTCCTCAAGCGTCCGCAGTGTCTCGTGAAATACACCGTTCAGCACGCGCACCGCCCCAACTTCATTGCCAGTTTTCTCGCCAACGGCCTGAATTTCGCTGATGACATTTGGCGCCCAGCTCAGGTCATGGAAATCACGAATTGTCTGCCATACCTGGTCCGGTGACACCGCAATTTCTATCGTCTGTTGAGTGCTTCCCATTCCCCTGTCCCCCGTCGATAATAGGTTCCCAACACTGGTCTCAAATAATGTGGAGAAACGCGTGTCGGACGAAAACAATATCAAAGAACTATTGCTTGAGCTAGACAAAAAACCCAGAGCCGTCCTGGCGCAGCTGCCGACACCTATCCATAAAATGGAAAACTTCGCTAAGCATTTGAATGGCCCGGAGTTATGGATCAAACGAGATGATTTGACGGGCCTCGAGGGTGGTGGCAACAAGACTCGAAAACTTGAATTCCTGGTGGGAGATGCCATCGAAAGCGGCGCTGATATGCTGATTACAGCGGGTGCGATTCAGTCCAATCACACCCGGCAAACTGCGGCGGCGGCGGCCAGATGCAACCTGAAATGCGCCCTTTTGCATGTCGGCTGGACCCGGGATGCGGGCCCGGCCTATCGACAGGTTGGGAACGTTCTGTTGAGCAACATCATGGGCGCGGAGTTGTTTCTGGACGAGACGGAAAGGCCTATTGAAGACCAGAGTCCTTTGTTGAAGTTCTCCGACTACCTTAAAAGCCGTGGCCACCGACCGTATTTGATTCCGGCGGGTGCGTCTGAGCATCGGCTCGGTAGTTTGGGCTACATAAACTGTGCCGCCGAGATCGTTCGTCAGAGCAGCAAACTCGGGGTTCATTTTGATTACATCGTCCACTGCACCGGCAGCAGCAGCACTCAGGCGGGCCTGGTGGCTGGCTTTGCCGCCATGGCAAGGCCCATCCGAATTATCGGTGTCTCCGACGATGAAGAGACCGACATCAAGCGGGCCCGCGTCCTTAAGCTGGCCAACGATACGCTGGCGGAAATCGGCAGCTCCGTTCGTGTGCCGCCAGATGATATAGAGGTTATTGCCGCTGATGAGAGCCCATACGGCGAGGCCGGGAGCGAGACATTCGATGCGATCCGCCTGCTCGCGCGAACGGAAGGTCTGATCGCCGACCCGGTCTATGAAGGCAAGGCGTTGCGTGGCCTGTTGAAGCTCGCGCGCGAGGGTCGCTTTGAGAATGGCAGCAAAGTCCTGCTCATGCACCTTGGCGGCACACCCGCTGTGCATGCTTATGCGAGCCAGTTCGGCTCGGTAAATTTTTCACCTTTCCCGGTGTGAAAATCCGCGTATTCGTAGACTCTCAAATTTTTATCGTGTATATACACTACTATATGAACAAGGAAACTCTCACCAAAACATTGCGCGCCGAGGTGGCAGGCATGTGTGTCTGCCAGAAAGCACGCGAGGCCTCTCGCAAGATCACGCGGAATTACGACGAAGCGCTGCAACCGATTGGAATCAAGACCACACAATTTACGCTGCTGGCTGTGATTTCGGTACAGGACAACGCTACCTTGACCGAACTCGCGAAAGCTTTGGGAATGGACCGTACGACCCTCTCGCGAAACCTGGGGCCGTTGGCGCGAAATGGTCTTTTGGAGGTGTCCGCAGAAGGGTATCGGCGTGCGCGCTCGGTGAGTATCACGAAAAAAGGTATTGCGGTAATGGAACAAGCGTTGCCATTGTGGCGTTCAGCCCAGGCCTCAATGCGGAAGCGACTCGGGAAAGACACCTGGAGTCGTATTCAATCTGACCTTGATGAAATGAGAAATTTGCTCTGACCCTGTTATGTGACCCTTTTTTTGCAACAACATGTGTATATACACTTCTTTACCAAGTCGATGGAGACTGTCATGACCAAGCCAAACACCACCGGGAGATTTTTTGAGTTCGTTACCGGCTGGCCGAAGACGATTATTCTATTGAGCTTGCTGGCCATTCTCGGGCTGGCGTCTTTCGTTCCTGGAATCCACAAAGACACAAGCTCCGACGCCTTTATCGCCGCTGACGATCCGGTCGTTCTCTACCGGGATCATGTTCGGGACATCTTCGGTCTCGAAGACCCCATTGTCATAGCCGTCACTAACGATGGCCCCGACGGTGTCTTCAATCCGGGCAGCCTGGCGCTGGTTGACACTCTCACACGATCGATCGCTGCCTTGCCCAACGTCGACCCAGAGCGGGTAACCAGCCTGGCAAGTGAATCAAATATTGTGGGTACCTACGACGGCATGGAAGTATCGGACTTTTTCGATCCCTACCCGGCCACCCAGGCACGTGCCGATGAGATTCGCACTGCCATCATCGATTTTCCGTTGTATCAGGGAACGCTGGTAGCTCGCGATGGCACGGCCACACTGATCGTCGCAGAACTTCTGGATCAGGATGCCGCGCAACTGACGTACGAAGAGATTCTCGCCGTCGTTGCCGCAACCCCAACCCCTGCAGGCAACGAAATTCATGTGGCGGGTGAAGGTGCCATTGCCGGCTACCTCGCCACCTACATTGATCGTGACGCGACACGATTGAATCCGCTCGCCGCTTTGATCATCACTCTCGTACTCGTTGTTGCCTTTCGCACTTTTGCAGGCGCGATGCTGCCAAACATCATCGTATTGGGAACATTGGCCGCAACCTTCGGCTCGATGGCGGCGTTTGGTGTTTCCTTCTATGTCATCACCAACGGATTGGCGACGATCCTGATCGGCATCGCCGTCGCGGACTCCATTCATATCATGAGCCAGGTGTATGAAGAACAGGCCCGGGACCCGGATCTCATCTCGTCGCGTCAGGGGCGGCGCGAGATCGCCCGACGTGCGATGGGTCGAATGTGGAAACCCATAACCGTGACGACCATTACCACCATCGCCGGATTCGTCGGCCTGTGGCTGGGCGCTGCTATGCCGCCCATGAAATTTTTTGGCTTGTTCGCAGCAATCGGTGTCGCTGCGGCCTGGATCTACTCCATTTTCTTCCTGCCCGCAGCGCTCACGCTGTTCCCCATCAAAGCCAGCAAGCTGTTCCGCAGTGCCAATGTGAATGATCGTTACGGCGCCTCACTGCAACGCCTTGGCACCATTGCGCTCAGAAAACCAGCCACGACGCTGGCAGTCGCCGCCTTCATCGCATTGGTCGGGGCAGTCGGCACCAGTCGCGTCATTGTCCAGGAAGCGCAAATCGAAAACTTTCAGACCGACGAGCCAATATATATCGCCGACAAGGAAATCAATCGACGCATGGACGGCACCAAGTTCCTCGATATCATCATCGAAACCGATGAAGTAGAAGCACTATTCCGCCCCGATCATCTGCGTCGTATTGAAGCTTTGCAGGAATATATCGAGCAATTCCCGGCCGTGCGCGGATCCACTTCCGTGGTTGACTACATCAAGCAAATGCACAAAGCCGTCAATGAAAACCGGGAGGAGTTCTACTCAATTCCCGATGATGAGTTTCTTGTTGCGCAATTATTCCTTCTTTACTCAGCCTCTGGCAATCCGGATGACTTCGAAGAGGAAATCGACACCGACTACTCGCAGGCCAACGTTCGTTTCAATCTAAATGTTGCGGACTACCGTTTGTTAACTGAAATTATCCCGGCGATTCAGACCTACGTTGACAGCGAATTCAACAACGAGGAGATCCGTGCCAATCTCTCAGGCCGCGTCATGGTCAACTACGCCTGGCTCAAGACGATCGGCGACAACCATGTCAGGAGCCTGCTACTGGCACTGGTCTTTGTATGGCTCGCCGCAACCGCCATTTTCCGATCTTTTCTTGCCGGCACGCTGTCTCTAATTCCGGTGGCCATGGCCCTCCTGCTGGTCTACGCCGTCATGGGATTTGGCGGAATCTGGCTCGGCGTAGGCACCTCGATGTTCGCGGCCATCGCGATCGGCCTGGGAATCGACTTTTCCATTCACACCCTGGATCGCATGAAGGAGTTAATCATGAAAAGAAACGGCAGCTATGACGAACGTCTGGCCGACCTCTTCCCCTCTACCGGGCGTGCACTATTCTTCAATTTCGCCGCCCTGGCACTGGGATTTCTGGTACTAAGCACGAGCGAAGTACCGCCGTTGATTCGCTTCGGCATGCTTGTCGCCGTGGCGGTTTCGACCAGTTTTGCAGCAAGCATGACGATCCTGCCAGCGATCGGAAAGCTCCTGAGACCGGCATTCCTGTTTCCCGAAGATACCTCTCCTGAATCCGGCGCTAGAGCACCCGGACTGGCCACTGCCGCGTCGCTAGCCCCGGTAGCGGTAGTCATTTCGGCCCTGTTTGTCAGTTTCGCCAAAGCGGACATACCCGACTTACTTCCCGGTGCGGAGATTATTGCGCGAGTCAATGCGCGCGACGATGGTGAACAGGTTTCGCGAGCCTTGAAAATGGAACTAATCGACCGTCGCGGCAAATCCCGGATACGTGAAACGATTGGATATCGTCGCTACTACGGCGAGGAAAAACGCACGATGTTGTTCTACGTTTCACCAACCAATGTAAAAGGCACCGGCTTTCTGACCTACGACTACCCAGACGCCAGCACGGACGACGATCAGTGGCTCTATCTTCCGGCGCTACGCAAAGTACGCCGCATCTCTGCCGCAGATCGTGGTGACTATTTTCTCGGCACCGATCTGAGCTACGAGGACATCAAGAAGGAAAGTCGTATCGCCACGGAAGACTATATCTTCTCAACCATCAACACAGCGGAAGTGGACGGTCATCTGACCTACGTCGTAGAAGGGTTTCCAGTCGATGATGAGACGGCGGCGGAGCTTGGCTATGGCCGCGTGGTGTGGCACATCGACCCCGACATGTGGATGAGCCGCTTGACAGAAATGTGGGATATCAATGGCAACCCGCTAAAAACCGTGCACAACGAGGAGTTTGAAAATATCCAGGGAATCTGGACCACCCTGAAACTGACTGCCGTCAACCACAAAACCGGGCACTCCACAATTTTCGCCTTCTCCGATGTGGACTACCTGGCCCCGATCGACGACAGCATGTTCGAACAGCGCAGGCTGCGACGCGGCAGATAGTCCTGTTCACGGTCCTCACAGGAAAAAACCGATGTGCGATCGCTGGTCAATAATTCTCGCTCTCGCTGCAATCACTGTGATGCGAGATGCATCGGCGATGTCTGAGGGCATTGGTGAGACCCTCCAGGCCTCCGGTATTTTCGAAAGCGAAATGGCCTTTGGCACTGCCACGAACGAGGTTCAGAAAACCGAGTTCATTCTGATACCGGAGGTAAGTTTTGAGCTTGCCGAAGGCACGTCATTGACGCTGATTGGCCGGCTTCGGGGCGACCTGATGGATGAGTTGGAGCCGGGCCAGCCCGCGGACGCGAACCGCTCCGATGCGTCAGGCCGCTTGTTCATCAGTAACCATGTTGACGTCGAGTTACGCGAGGCTTTCATTGACACCGATATCGGAAATGCCTATTTACGGGTCGGCAAGCAGCAAGTTGTCTGGGGCCAAGCAGATGGACTCAAAGTCCTGGATGTTCTTAATCCACAGTCTTTCCGCGAATTCATCCTGGATGATTTCGAAGACAGCCGCATACCACTGTGGATGATTAACGCCGAAATTCCTCTGGGCGGCACCATGCTTCAACTGCTCTGGATACCGGAGAAAACATACGACGATATCCCGGAAGCTGATGCACTTTTTGCCTTCAGCTCGCCGGCAATCGTCCCTGAGCTGCCGCCCGGAGTCCCGGTAACCGTCGCACCGCTAAGCCGTCCAGACCGGTTCATCGAGGATTCGGATATCGGTGCGAAGCTCTCGACATTCCTCGGAGGCTGGGACCTGTCGCTCAATTATGCCTACCACTATTTCGATCGACCCGTGGTTCGCCGCGAGCGCACGCTCGCCGGAGTGGTCGTGCGCCAGGCATACGAACGCACCAACCTTGTTGGCGCGACCGTTTCAACTGTGTTCGATGAATTCACGCTGCGCGGCGAGATAGGCTATTCCAGTGATCGCTATTTCTTGACGAGTAATGTTATGGACAGCGACGGCGTCGTCCGTTCTGGCGAACTGTCCTACGTCCTCGGACTCGACTACCAGGGCTGGACAGACTGGTTTGTCAGTGGCCAGGTATTTCAATCAATCATTGCGGGCTCCAGCCCCGGCCTGGTCCGCAACAGCGTAGAGACCAGCGCAAGTCTCCTGGTGCGCCGCGCATTTATGAATGAATCGCTACAAGCCGAGGCGTTGCTCATCCAGAGCGTCAATCAGGGCGATGGACTGTTGCAGGCCAAACTCAGTTACGAATGGCGCTCAAATCTGCGATTGAAAATGGGTACCGACGTTTTCTATGGAACATCGAAGGGCCTGTTTGGCCAATTCAACAAGAGAGACCGGATTTCGATCGGATTCGAATTCGGATTCTGAACGTTAGCGCACGCAAGACGTGCTATGCGGCCACTCTCACCTCAGCATCCAGATGACTTTCTGAATTCAACGAGTTCGTGATCAAACAAACCGCTTCGGCTTTCTCCAGAAGCCGCATCGCCTTGCTCTCATCCGTGCCTGGCGGCACTGTAAGAGCCACGCTCAAATTGAAATCAGTAAACCGGGTCACTTTCTCAACCCGATCAAGCACACCTTCAACGTCGCAATGCAATGTCGCCCAGTCCAGCTTCGATGCTCGTGCGATCGCACGGAACGACAATATAAAGCAGTCGGCTACCGCCGCAACCAACAGAGTTTCGGGTGACCAGAGGTCACCAGGACCGCCAAATTCAGCGGGTGCGGCGGATTCGAGCGCCGCCAGTCCGGGGCTCGTAAGATCGACGTTGGTCTCCGGAGCGCTGGACGCAACGACGGCGTAGTGATGTGGAAGATTTTGCACGGTCATACCTCTTGGTGTCGCAGTGCGCGGTCGCGCGCGCGTGGTCTACATAGTGGGATCCACACGAATATTTTCAAGGGGGCGTTCGCGACGGCCGCGCCACCGACCACGCCTCTGATTCATAACGTCCCGAATCGCAGTATTTTTACGTATCGCCGGCACCCATCGAGACGGATATCGTGGTCGCAACCCACTTGCCGCCAACGAATCAGGAGGCCCGGCCATATGAAAACCATCATCGAGCCCTTTAAGATCAAGATGGTGGAACCCATTACGCTCACCACGCCCGAGCAGCGTGACCAGCTAATTCAGGAAGCTCGCAACAACACCTTTCTGCTGAGTGCCGAGAACGTCATCATTGACCTGCTGACCGATTCTGGCACCAGCGCCATGTCAGCAGACGCCTGGGGCGCGATGATGCGTGGCGACGAGTCCTACGCCGGTGCCCGTAGCTGGCATCGATTTCGTGACACAGTCCAGGATATTTTTGGCTTTGAACAGGTTATGCCAACCCACCAGGGTCGAGCAGCGGAGCGCATCCTGTTCAGCGTAATGGTACAGCCGGACTCTATCGTTCCCAATAACACCCATTTCGATACCACCAGGGCCAACATCGAATTCCGCGGCGGTGAGGCGGTAGATATGCCCTGCCTCAAGGCCGACGACCTCGATTCTGACTACCCTTTCAAGGGCAATATGGATCTGGTGGCCCTGGAGAAACTGATTGCCAAAGAGGGAGCGGAGCGCATTCCCCTGATCATGGTCACGGTGACCAACAACACCGGTGGAGGCCAACCGGTCTCGATGGCCAATATTCGGGAAATAGGCCGCATTGCGAAGGGTGCGGGTATCCCCTTCTACATCGATGCCTGTCGCTTCGCCGAAAATTCACATTTCATCAAACGCCGCGAACCAGGCTATGAGAATACGCCGACTATTGATATAGCGCGCGAGATGTTCAGCTATGCCGATGGCTGCACGATGTCGGCCAAGAAGGATGCTTTCGCCAACATTGGCGGATTCCTGTGCACCAATGATGCCGGTCTGGCGCAAGAGGAACGCAACCTCCTGATCCTTACTGAGGGTTTCCCCACGTACGGCGGCCTGGCCGGGCGCGATCTGGATGCCATTGCCGTGGGCTTGCGTGAGATCCTGGATGAGGACTATCTCGATTACCGATTGCTATCGACACGGTACGTGGTTCAGAGCTTGCGAGACGCCGGGATTCCGGTTGTAGCACCGGCCGGCGGACATGCCGTGTACATTGATGCCAAACGGTTCCTGCCACATATTGAACCATTGCAATACCCCGGTCAGGCACTCGTTGTCGAACTGTACCGGGAAGCCGGTATCCGTGGCGTGGAAATTGGCTCGGTCATGGCCGGCGCCGATCCACACACTGGCGAGGAGCGCCCCGCACGTCTCGAACTCGTGCGCCTGGCAATTCCGCGTCGGGTCTATACGCAAAGTCATATGGATTACGTTCTCGAGGCCGTTAACCTCGTATGGGAGCGGCGAGATGCGATCAGGGGAATGCGAATAGTGAAGGCACCGCAATTCCTGCGCCATTTCACCGCGGAGTTTGACTGGATTTGAATAGCACCAATCACAAAAGAGGGGATTTCTGATGGACTACGACATTATCATCGTCGGTGCCGGCCCGGCCGGCTTGAGCTTCGCACGATCACTCGCCGACAGCGGCTTAAAGATTGCGTTGATTGAAAAGCAATCGGAAGCGCAACTTGCGGCACCCGAATTCGACGGGCGGGATATCGCATTGACACACCTCTCGGTACGAATTCTGAAGGAGCTTGGTATCTGGGCCCGTTTCACAGCGGAGGAGATGCCTGCTATCAGGGAGGCTCGGGTTCTGGATGGAAAGTCACCGTACTCGTTAAGTTTTGATGTTGCGAAAGAGTCAATCGATGCACTCGGTTACCTTGTCTCGAACCATGTGATTCGAAGGGCACTGTATGATGAGGTTAAGAACTGCGACAATATTGCGTTACATTGCGACCTGACGGTGACCGGGCTCTTAACCAATAGCCACACGGCCTCTATCACCTTGTCCGATGGTCAAACCCTGGCGTCCCGCCTGGTTATTGCCGCTGACAGCCGTTTTTCCGAGTTACGTCGCATGGCCGGAATCTCGGCATCGATGCACGATTTCGGACGTGTTTGTATTGTGTGCAGAATGGAGCACAAGAGGCCCCACAACGGTATCGCTTTCGAGTGTTTCGATTACGGTCGGACGCTCGCGGTCTTGCCGCTCACCGGCCCGCTCGCTTCCATCGTACTGACAGCACCAATGGATCAGCGCGACTCATTCATGAACATGGACGACGATGCGTTCAGCAGCGACATTCAACATCGATTCAATAGCCGGCACGGGGAAATGACACTTGCCACGAAGCGATTCGCCTATCCTCTCGTTGGCGTGCATGCAACGAAGTTTTGCGCGCAACGATTTGCGTTAGTTGGTGACGCCGCTGTTGGAATGCACCCGGTGACGGCACATGGTTACAACCTGGGACTGAGCGGCGCGGCAATTCTTGCGGAAGAAATAGGCAAGGCCGTGGAGGGAAAAAGAGACATCGGTGCACCCGCATTGCTCGAGCGATATTCACGTAAACACATGCGAACGACCCGACCGATGTATCACGGCACCAATGAGATTGTTAAGTTTTTCACGGATGATCGATTGCCGGCCAGGATCGCGAGAAAGGTCGCGTTAAGGCTAGCGAACAATGTTCCACCGATCAAGAAAGCGATACGCGGAAAGTTGACGCAGACTTCGGAGCGCCGTGGCCTGGTGCCATCGGTTCTTGGGTTGAGTTAGATTGGGGTCAGCACTGCGTGGATTCTGTCCAGAATTCACGCAGTGTGATAGTTCAGATTCAACTGTACGGACACTGTCAGATGGTATCGCTAACCGTCCGTCATCTATAGAACAGGGGCGGCAGCTACGACATTAAACGTTTTGCCCCAAATTGGACAGTAGTCGGCCGCAAGCGACGGTTGAGTAATTGCCGAGAATACTCTCTGTACCTTATTCCGAACTCTTCTCTTTGGCATCTCTCAATATATCGATCAACTCTTCACGAAACGCCGGACGCTGTTGATCAAGACTAGCCTCCATACGCAAGCGTAGAAACGGAATGTTAGAGGCAGCGCCTGCCAAGGTTGATTTAACACTCGCCCAGTGTTCCTCAGGCAGAAATCCTTCCTGATACTGGAAAAATGAATTGTCGGCGATTGCTATGAAAGCGTTTACCTGATACATACCAAGAATCATATCCTGGGCGGTTACCGGGGCGGGCCAGTCGTCTATCTGGGTTTCTTGGTCAGGATCGCCGTAGCGTGACTTTACCACGGCCGCCATCGCTTCAGGGCTTGACGCTGCAGCTATATAGATTTCGGCCAGTGTCGCAGCTCTGGATTGATAGATCATAACTCTGGCGATATCGCGATCTTGCTGCATTTGCAAGCCAACGAATACCAATGATGCGACGAGCGCGAAAATGCCAATGACCTGCATCCAGTCACTGAGTTTGGCTGAATCCATGTGCTTGTCTCCTGATTTTCGGCAATGTCTGCGCTGGTTGCGAGCAGCCCGTCGCCGACTATTCAATCCCCGCCAATATCGAATCCACATACAGTCTAAATGCAGGAGAATAGCCTTCCCTGGCTCTATTCCAATACCATTGATATCCTGCCTTCTCCAATTCTAACCGGTAGTAACCGTCCCAGCCGTCCCAAATATTATCTTCCATAGTGCCACTACTGTGAGTAAGGAACGCGAACTCCCAGGCATTCAGTTTATCGGCTAGATAAGTTCTAAATTGGCGCGATTGAGCAGGTGACAGTGTACTTACGTCCTCCATAGCAATCGTGAAAACTGCAGCGAACTCCGAATCTCTCAACCAGGCATTTGTGTTTTGATCCATCGCTACTAACGCGTGATGATTCGCAACCATGACGGCATTTGTATTCTGGTTTATGCTGGTTCCTACATAAATCAGCGAAATTACAACCGCTATTGCGCCTACAATCTCGGCAGCCAAAGCGTACTCTTTTAACGATCTCTTCAAAATCCGTGGTCTCCAGATAAACCAATCAAGTTCGTGTAAGGGATACGCCTAACTTCTGCGTCAGGTCACAAACAGGAGTTCATGACTCTACCACCTCAATGGCCATTGTGGAGGGAATACTGTTGATAGCAGGCGCCTGAGATAAATGCGGTAAACTTCTGATTTTGGCCCACAATGGCCTTTCAACGAATGACTTGCTGCTGGCTATTCGGTGTATGTTGAAGCGGAAGTTGGTATACGACTGCCTTCGTCCGTTCTTTCGAAAATTCAGGAGATTATTTTGGAATCGGACCGCATAAATCGATGGCTCGCGTTGATTGCCAATCTTGGAGTGATTGCGGGAATATTCTTCCTCGCACTGGAGCTTCGGCAAAACAACGAACTTCTAACCGTTCAGGCTAGCTACGCTCGATTCAATATTGAAAGAGAGCGCAGATCCAGAATTATTGAAGACGGGGGATTTGCTGACATTGTAGTTCGTGAGAGAGACGGCGAGGAGCTTTCCGATTCCGAATTTATACGGTTGAGACTGCATTGGTACGACGTTATCGATTCATGGGAATGGCAGTTTCGAGAAAATCGGGCAGGACGATTGCAAGACGAATTTCTTAATATTGCAGATTGGCAGATACAGTGGAGAGTCTATCCCACGCTCAAGACAAGATATGGAGAAACGGTCGGCCGAAGAGATGCGGACTTTCTTGTGTTCATGGAAGAGAATGTGATCTCTCAAATGCCTAATATTGATTTGAATGATTGACCGCTCGTTGCCGACTTTTGTCGGCGTATGTGCTGGAACCGACCGGTGGCGAAGGCCCGCATCACAGCATAAACGGGCAGCATAATCGAGGACCCCCACTATTCGTGAGCTGCATTTCTAGCACATTTTCATTGAAGTGAATGAAGTCCTTGTGATCCTTAAAAAGGCTTTAACTTGTTGTTTTAACCTGACTTTTTCGACCTTTTTGTCTATAATAACAGGTCTCTTTTCCCTCACAAGGACGTGTCATGAGCCCT
>CAYUOY010000065.1:0-20770 GCA_964446495.1 uncultured Woeseiaceae bacterium
CTTCATTGCGCGTGCGGCGCGCCTTGATTCCCTGCCGAATCCATACCTCTTCTTTATCGAGTTGCTTGTCGAATTTCGAATTCACCACTTCTTCGTCTTCGAGGGCCTTTTCCTTGCGTCGTTGATAGTTGGCAAAGTCACCGGGCCAGCTCGTCAATTTGCCGCGATCAATCTCGACTATTCGCGTTGCCAGTCGTTGCAGAAATGCCCGGTCATGAGTGATGAACAACACGGATCCAGCATAGGAATAGACGACATTTTCGAGCCATTTGATCGTGACGACATCAAGATGGTTGGTCGGTTCGTCAAGCAGCAGCAAATCCGGTTTTTGTACCAGTGCTTTGGCCAAAGCGACCCGCCTGCGCCAGCCGCCCGATAGCTCGCTCATCATTTTGTCCACCGGCAGACTCAACTCGGTCATCGTCGTCTCGACCCGCTGCTCCAGGTGCCAGCCATCATGCGCGTCGATTTGCTGATGGAGTTGCTCGAGTTCCAGCAAGCCTTTTCTATCGAGATCGCGGGCCGATAGCTCGTGGTATCGATTCAGGAGTCTCTCTATCCCCGCCAGACCAGAACGAACCACGTCGCGCACATTGAGATCCATAGCCTGTGGCAGCTCCTGCGCGAGTTGGCTCACCACCAGGCCGGTCTTGCGCACGATGTCACCCCGATCCGCCTCGATGTCGCCGGTGATCAATTTCAGTGTGGTGGATTTTCCGGCACCATTTCGACCAATGAAACAGACACGCTCCCCCGGTTCGATGGCCAGGTTGGCCTCGATCAGTATTTTCTGATCACCAAAATCGAGTGATATGTTTTCGAATCGAATGAGCGACATGCTGATGCCGTACGCATAAAACCGGGCGTAGAGGATACACGTATGAGCTGCTGCGGTGCACGGTTGAGTTGAGGAAAACGTCATTCGGCCGTAGAGTGCGGTCAGGACGACAGGGTATTGGCGATGAATGAGAACCGACTGATTGAAATAGAAACCAAGCTGGCTCATCAGGAGGACCTGCTGGAGACCCTGAATACTGTGGTGACTGAGCAGGCAGCGCAAATTTCACGCCTGGAGGAATTGAACCGCTCACTCATTGATCGTGTGAAGTCAATCGCTGACGCGAGTTCCGTGGACAGCCCTCAGGATGATCGACCGCCCCACTATTGAGGCAATCGTCCATTTTCCAAAGTGTCGCTCCCTGAATCCACAGCAGATTCCATCATTCCGGCAGGTTACACGGTCGGGCTTGCCCGTCGTGAGCACCTTGAAGCAATTGCGGGCATTGAATTGGCCGCAGCATCTATTTTTTCGGAGTTGGACTTGCCGCTCGAATTTCGCCATCGTGTTTCCGCCGCCGATGTGATGTTCGAAGCGCAGCAGGCAGGGCAGTTGTGGATCGCCTTGCATCACGACCGTAAGGCAGTCGGTTTTGCTCAGATTGAGATCATGGATGGGTTGGCACACCTCGTCGAACTGGACGTGCATCCGGACCACGCAAGGCAAGGCGTTGGATCCGCGCTGTTGCAGGCGACGATAGACTGGGCAAGGCACAAAGCGTATGCGGCAATGACATTGGTGACATTTGGGCACCTGCCCTGGAATGCTCCGTTTTACGCGAAATTTGGCTTCGTTAGTGTCAGGCCGGAGCAGATGAGCGATACATTGCACGATCTCATTTGCGATGAAGCCGCGGAGGGATTGAACACACAGAACCGAGTCGCGATGCAGCTGTCGCTTATTCAATAAATGGTCAGGGGGAACACCATGTTTGTGACAATACTCAATATCAGTGGCCGGCTCCTTGCCAGCCTGTTATTGGTGACCCTGGTGATATCGCGCGTTGCTGCTGATGAAGCACCGGTACGAGTGACGATGGTCACCAGTTTCGGTGATGTACAGCTCGAGTTGTATACCGGGATGGCACCGCTGTCAGCGAACAACTTTCTACGCTACGTTGACGGCGGCCACTACGATGGCAGTACCTTTTATCGCACGGTACGTTATGCAAACGACAACGGTAAGCCAAAAATTGAGGTTATTCAGGGCGGGCGCGGTGATGCTGAAGCACCGTTTGCGGCGATCGCACATGAGACAACCGAACAAACCGGAATCCTGCACACCGACGGTGTGATTTCAATGGCACGTGATGGTGTTGGCAGCGCTACGTCAGAGTTTTTCATCTGTATTGGCGATCAGCCGGGCCTGGATTTTGGCGCGGTGCGCAATCCTGACCTGCAGGGCTTCGCGGCCTTTGGTCGGGTGGTATCCGGAATGGATGTGATTCGCCGGATACATCAATCGCCCTCGGATGCGCCCACGGAAAGCGCTTATGTGGCCGGACAGATAATCGAAGAGCCGGTGCTTATTGAGTCAATCCGTCGCATTGAATAGCAGCCTGTTGAGAATGCCGTGGATGGTTTTTTCAACAGGCTGATAGTGCAGCTACGACGACAAAGTTTCGGATTGCCGGTGCTAGGCGCGCCGTTTCTTCTTTTCCAATTTCAGCAAGGGCCGCAGGTACTGGCCGGTAAATGAAGCCTTGGTTGCCGCCACACGTTCCGGTGTGCCACTGGCAATCACTTCGCCACCGCCGTCGCCGCCTTCGGGCCCCAGGTCGACAATCCAGTCGGCGGTCTTGATCACATCCAGATTGTGCTCGATGACAACGACAGTGTTACCGCGGTCGCGTAACCGGTGTAAGACCGTCAGGAGTTGTTCGATATCGTGGAAATGCAGACCGGTCGTGGGCTCGTCGAGAATATAGAGTGTGCTTCCCGTATCCCGTTTCGATAATTCCCGGGCGAGTTTGATCCGCTGCGCTTCGCCACCCGACAATGTGGTCGCATTCTGACCTAATCGAACATAGGAAAGTCCGACGTCGATCAAGGTCGTCAGTTTTCTTGCGACAACCGGCACGTTGCGGAAAAACTCGGACGCATCTTCGATCGTCATCTCCAGAACTTCGCTGATGTTCTTGCCCTTGTAACGGGTTTCCAGTGTTTCACGGTTGTAGCGTTTGCCCTTGCAGACATCGCAGGGGACGTAGACATCGGGAAGAAAATGCATCTCCACCTTGATGACGCCGTCGCCCTGGCAGGCCTCGCACCGGCCTCCCTTTACGTTAAAGCTGAAACGCCCCGGCATGTAACCCCGGGATCGGGCTTCCTGGGTACCGGCAAACAATTCCCGAATGGGCGTAAACAGGCCGCTATAGGTGGCCGGATTGGAGCGTGGTGTGCGGCCAATTGGGCTCTGGCTGATGTCGATGATCCGGTCAATCGCTTCCAGTCCCTCAATTCTGTCGTGAGCGGCGGGGTTCCGGTTCGAGCGATTCAACAAATCGGCCACGGCCTTGTAAAGCGTATCGTTGATCAGCGTCGACTTGCCGGAACCTGACACACCGGTGATGCAGGTCATCAGCCCAATCGGAATCGCCACATCGATGGACTTCAGATTGTTGCCCGTTGCCCCAAAAATCGCGATGACTTTTCCCTCATCAATCGGCGTGCGCTTCTCCGGAATGGCGATGGACCGTCGACCGGAAAGATATTGTCCGGTCAATGACTGATGATTGCGTTTGATTTCCTCGGGCGTGCCCTCGGCAACGATACAGCCACCATGGACGCCAGCGCCCGGTCCCAGGTCGATGACGTGGTCCGCTGCCATGATGGCTTCTTCATCGTGCTCGACGATAATGACCGTATTGCCAATGTCGCGCAGGTGAATCAGGGTACTGAGCAGGCGCTGGTTGTCCCGTTGATGCAAACCGATCGAAGGCTCATCCAGGATATACATGACACCCACCAGGCCAGAACCGATCTGGCTGGCCAGCCGTATGCGTTGTGCCTCGCCGCCCGACAGCGTGTCGGCACTCCGGTTCAAAGACAGATAGTCCAGTCCCACGTCACTAAGAAACCCGAGGCGGTCAATAATTTCCTTAACAATCTTGTCAGCAATCGTGCCGCGCCATCCTTCGAGTTTCAGTTTCCTGCAAAATTCGAATGCGTGACCGACGGACATGCCATTGATTTCCGGCAACGACTTGTCGGTGATGAAAACGTTTCGCGCGGCCCGATTGAGGCGCGTTCCCTCGCAGTCCGGACAACGTTGCGAGTTCAGGAATCGACCCAGCTCCTCGCGGACTGCGCTGGACTCTGTTTCCAGGTAGCGTCGCTCGAGATTGGGGATGACGCCCTCGAAACGGTGTTTCTGCCGAATCTCCATACCCCGGGAGTTTTCGTAGAAAAAATCTACTTTTTCCTTGCCGCTGCCGAACAGGACGATTTTTCGCGTGTCCTCCGATAATTCATTAAACGGCTTTTCGATGTCAAACTTGAAATGCGTCGCCAGACTCTTGATCATCTGGAAGTAGTACTTGGTCTTCCGGTCCCAACCGCGAATCGCACCGCCGGCCAGCGACAGCTCAGAGTTAACCACTACGCGCGCCGGATCGAAATATTGCTTAACACCAAGACCGTCACAAGTCGGGCAGGCACCGCTGGGGTTGTTGAAAGAGAAGAGTCGCGGTTCGAGCTCCGTCAGGCTGTACCCACAAATGTTGCAGGCAAATCGGTCCGAAAAAACGATTTCCTCCGCCTCTTTGTCATCCATCACCACCACTCGGGCGACACCGTCGGCCAGGCGCAGGGCCGTTTCAAAAGATTCGGCGAGTCGCTGCTTCATGTCGGGTTTGACTTTGAAACGGTCGACGACTGCCTCAATATCGTGTTTGCGTCTCAGGTCCAGTTTTGGTGGATCATCGAGTTCGTAGATCTCCCCGTTGATTCGGGCACGGATGAACCCTTGCGCCTGCAGATCACGCATGAGTTGCACATGCTCACCCTTGCGCTGCGAGATGACCGGTGCCAGCAACAACAATCGCACGTCTTGCGGTAGTGCCAGCACCTGATCGACCATTTCGCTGACCGTCTGTGCTTCTAGTGTCACGCCGTGGTCCGGGCATCGCGGAGTCCCGGCGCGGGCGAACAGCAGCCGCAGGTAGTCGTGAATCTCTGTCACGGTTCCGACCGTCGAGCGGGGATTGTGAGAGGTAGATCGTTGTTCAATCGAAATCGCTGGCGACAGGCCATCGATGTGATCGACGTCGGGCTTTTCCATCATCGACAAAAACTGTCGCGCATAGGCCGACAATGACTCGACGTAACGCCGCTGTCCTTCGGCGTAAATGGTGTCGAAAGCCAGCGATGATTTCCCCGACCCGGACAGGCCAGTAAAGACGATCAATTGGTCACGCGGCAGTTTCAGGTCGAGGTTCCTGAGGTTGTGGGTACGCGCGCCGTAGATATCGATGGTTTTCATGGGATTCTTAAGAGATCGTCGAACAACCTGCTAATATACGCCGCCGCTTCACTGCGGCGCAAAAACAGCCGCCATTCAGGAACTAGCCAGCGTGTTCAATGTCTGCCATCAAGCCTCGGTGAGGTTCCACTCACATGGGCATCTGCTGACTAATCAGCGGCTTATAGAGTGATTTTGACAATCAATGAGTAAGGAACGGAAAAAGGCACTGCTGCCGATGTTGCCTGGGGAACGGAAGACCGTGGCCGTCGTCGCGCTGATCGCCATGATTCGCATGTTCGGTTTGTTCGCGCTTCTACCGGTCCTGTCTCTTTACGCGGTCAGTCTCGAGGGCGCCACTCCGACATTGATTGGCTTCGCCGTCGGCGCCTATGGCCTGACCCAGGCGACACTACAAATCCCATTAGGCGCGCTCTCGGATCGCATCGGCCGACTTCCGGTCATTATTGGCGGGCTCGCGGTTTTTGCTGCCGGTAGCCTGGTCGCTGCCAGCAGCGTCACCATCGGCGGAGTTATAGCCGGGCGTCTCCTGCAAGGAGCCGGGGCGATCTCGGCAACATTGTCCGCCTTGCTCGCCGACGCGACCCGGGAAGAGGTACGCACGCGCTCGATGGCCGTATTCGGCGTTGCTATTGGCGGTTCATTCCTGCTTGCCCTTATTTTTGGACCGGTCATTGCTGCCGCCAGCGGGGTCAGTGCACTTTTTGTCATCGCCGCCGCGGGTGCAATTGTGGCGGCCTTGTTGACGCTGATTCTGCCTAAAAGCCCCACGCGTATCCGGTCCCGTTCGAGTCTCGGTCTCGGCGTTGCCTTTAGAGCGGATCTGTTGCGACTCGATCTGTATATTTTTCTTCTACATACCCTCCTGACGGCTATGTTTGTCGCCCTGCCGTTCATTTTGCGGGACCGCCTCGATTTATTCCTGACCGAACAATGGAAAATTTATGTCGGGGCATTGTTGGTGTCGCTGCTGGGCACGATTCCGCTCATCATCGCCGATGACCGCAAAGGCAAACGCGGCACCATCGCGATCGCCGTCGCCTTGTTGCTTGCGGGTCTGCTGTTACTGGCGTTTTTCGGTGTCACCTGGATCATGGTTTTTCTGGCCCTGTCGATTTTCTTCGCCGGCTTCAATTTCCTCGAAGCCGGTTTGCCGGCGCGACTGTCCATTCTCGCCCATGGCGAGGCGCGCGGTGCTTCACTGGGCGTGTTTTCCAGCTTCCAGTTTTTGGGCGCATTTGCCGGCGGGCTTGCTGGTGGCTGGTTCCTCTCCTCCGGACAACCGCGCTACGTGTTCTTCGCCTGCGCCGTGTTGACTGGAATCTGGCTGTTGCTGCATCAACTGGGTCGAAAGGCCGATATCAGGGCACAATAGCCCGAAATCTGGCTGGCTTTTGATTCCTTACGCTCTACAATAGGCACCCCGCAACAAGGGCGTGCCCGAATTATCGGGTCGCGAAACAGAATAAAAGAGGACCGGTTATGGGCCGTGGAGTAAACAAAGTCATCGTCGTCGGCAATCTGGGATCTGATCCGGATACACGCTATATGCCGAGTGGATCAGCCGTTACCAACCTGAGCATCGCGACCAGCGAGGCCTGGAAGGACAAGCAGACCGGCGAACAAAAAGAGCGTACGGAATGGCACAAAGTCGCGATGTTTGGGAAGCTGGCGGAGATTGCTGCCGAGTATCTTCGTAAAGGGTCGCAGGTTTATATCGAAGGCAAGCTGCGGACTCGCAAGTGGCAGGATAAAGAAGGCAAGGATCGCTGGACTACCGAGATTGTTGCCGACGAGATGCAGATGCTGGGTGGACGTTCCGGGGGTGGGGCGCCGGCCATGAATGAGTCGCAGGGATCCAGTGCGCCGCCGCCAGCGTCATCGGGGTCGAATGAATTTGATGATGATATTCCGTTTTAGGGATTGGGACTAACGGGTTACGGAGTCGCGTGGTGGGGTCAGCCTCTGAGACACGCCGCGAGTACGTCCCTGTAGGCTCGGGCCCCGCATCCATGCGGGGCACGGTCTCAGAGGCTGACCCCACCACACAACTCCTTGGATGTGGTATCCGGTGTCGGGAGAATGTGGCTGTGGCTCTTACCGTGACGCTAATATCGTAGGGTAGACGGGCGGGTATCGCCTCCTTCTGAATGCTTATGCAGACCAAGAAACTTTATATTAAAACCATGGGTTGCCAGATGAACGAGTATGACTCGGACAAGATGGCGGACGTGTTGCGTGAGTCGCATGGGTTTGAGTTGACGGCGGTACCGGAGGAGGCGGATTTATTGCTGGTCAATACCTGTTCCATTCGGGAGAAGGCGCAGGAGAAAGTATTTTCGGTGTTGGGGCGCTGGCGTCCGTGGAAAGAGAAAAAGCCCGGACTTTTGATTGGTGTCGGGGGGTGTGTGGCGAGCCAGGAGGGTGATGGCATTGCGACGCGTGCGCCGTTTGTGGATATTGTGTTTGGCCCGCAGACTTTGCATCGGTTGCCGCAGATGGTCGACGAGGTTCTTCAGTCGGGACAGTCCGTTGTCGACGTTTCGTTTCCAGAGATTGAGAAATTCGATTGTCTGCCAGAGCCGCGGGCGGATGGACCTACTGCTTTTGTTTCGGTAATGGAGGGTTGCAGCAAGTACTGTACCTTCTGTGTTGTGCCTTATACGCGGGGTGAGGAGATTAGTCGGCCACTCGATGATGTTGTTGCCGAGGTGGTCAGTCTCGCCGATCAGGGTGTGCGCGAAATCAATTTGCTGGGACAGAACGTCAACGCGTTTCGGGGGCCGATGCACGACGGGCAGATTGCCGATCTCGCGACGCTGATATATTACGTTGCGGCCGTCGAGGGCATTGACCGAATTCGTTTCACCACATCGCATCCGGTTGAATTTACCGATAGCCTGATTCAGGCCTATGCTGAAGTGCCGCAGCTTGCCGGATATTTGCATTTGCCGGTGCAAAATGGATCCGATCGCATTCTGAGTCGCATGAAGCGCGGGCATACCTGTATTGAATACAAGCAGAAGATCCGCAAGCTGCGTGAAGCACGTCCCGGCATTTCGATTGCATCGGACTTCATTGTTGGTTTTCCGGGCGAGACGGATGAGGATTTCGAGGCGACCATGAATTTGATTGCCGATGTAGGTTTTGATCAGTCCTTCAGCTTTATCTACAGTGCTCGGCCTGGAACACCGGCGGCCGGTTTTGTCGACGAAACACCGATCGAGGTCAAAAAGCAGCGGCTTGCTTTGTTGCAAGCGCGAATCGGGCAACAGGCAATGGACATTAGCAGGGCGATGGTTGGGACGACGCAGACGGTTCTGGTTGAGCGTTTGTCAAAAAAGAGCCCGCGGCAGGTCGCCGGGCGCACGGAGAATATGCGCTGGGTAAATTTCGATGCCAGTCCTTCCTGTATTGGCCAGTTTGTCGATGTAGTTATTACCGAGGCGCTGCCGAATTCCCTGCGCGGACGCCTTGCCGAAGATCAAGCTGTCGCTTGAGCGCTGCTACAGAAATTGACTTTTTCGGTCTGCGGTACTTCAATGGACTTCTGCTTGGCAATACTTCACTGACAGAGGAATGATTCCCAACCCTTGAACGCTGTAAATGTATCCCAGGACATTGTCCTGGAACCCGCCGACAACAACCGTCTCGCTAACCTGTGCGGACAGTTTGATGAGCACTTGCGGCAGATTGAACGCCGCCTTAAAGTCGATATCTCCAACCGAGGCAATTGCTTTAGAGTCACCGGCAATCCAGGCGCAGCCCGTATTGGTGGCGATGTATTGCGCTCGCTGTTCAAGCTGACCCGCGATGAAAGTCTCGACCAGGAGCGCGTGCACGTGTGCCTGCAGGAATCCGTGATGAAGGAAGACGAAGTTGAAGCTGTGGCAGCAGATGGCGAGGCTGACGATGACCGTTCATTCGAGATACAGACCCGCCGCAAGCTGGTGCGCGCCCGCGGTGCCAATCAACGTGCCTATCTGAAGAGTATCCGCGACAATGACCTTGCATTCGGCATCGGTCCGGCCGGTACTGGTAAGACCTATCTCGCCGTCGCCAGCGCCATTGATGCGCTAGAGAGCGAGCAGGTCAGACGCATAATATTGGTTAGACCGGCGGTCGAGGCTGGTGAACGACTGGGTTTTCTTCCGGGTGACTTGTCGCAGAAAGTGGATCCCTATCTACGGCCAATGTATGACGCACTGTTTGCCATGCTGGGGCCGGATACGGTCGGCAAGCTGATTGAACGCAATGTCATTGAAGTGGCGCCATTGGCCTTCATGCGCGGCCGATCTCTGAACGAATCGTTCGTGATTCTCGACGAGGCGCAAAACACCAGTGTCGCGCAAATGAAAATGTTCCTGACGCGAATCGGTTTCGGTTCGCGAGCCGTGGTTACGGGCGATATTACGCAGATTGATTTGCCTTCCGGTCAGCAATCAGGTCTCAAGCACGCGACCCGGGTTCTTGACAACATTGAGGGCATCGCCTTTACTTATTTCACACCGGGTGATGTGGTCCGGCACGAACTGGTGCAGCGAGTCGTGGAAGCCTACGAGGCGGACGGTAACGCCCCATCGGAGGCATGAGTCCGCGCACCGTGGCGGATGTCGAGGTCGTTTGCGATGCCGGCGGTGTGCCCTCGGCGAGTGACATGGGAGCCTGGCTGGAGCGCGCCATCGCGGCGGCCGGTCAGGGGCACAAGAGCGATACGGAAGTGAGTGTGCGGGTTGTTGATGAAACGGAAAGCGCGGCGTTGAACCTGAAATATCGAAACAAGAATTGTGCGACGAACGTGCTGGCATTTCCGGTCGATCTGCCCGATATGGGTCACTGGCCGGCAAAGATGGCCGTGCCATTGGGAGACCTTGTCATCTGCGCGCCCGTGGTCGAGCGCGAGGCGGTGGAGCAGGGTAAGGAGCTTGCCGCGCATTGGGGCCACTTGTTGGTGCACGGGATGCTGCACCTGCTGGGATATGATCACGACACCGATGTTCACGCCGAGGCCATGGAATCGCTTGAAACCCGTATTTTGCAGGCGCAAGGTGTGCGAAACCCCTACGAAGACCCTTGAATGTCCTGCTACACTAGCGTTACCGAGCAGTCCTGACCGAACGTGACTGGCGGTGTAAATCTTCACTCAGACGGAACAATGAACGACAAACCTCCAAGTACCAACGGCACAGGATCAACCGGATTGTTGTCACGCGTAGTGCGTGCCATCAAAGGTGGGCCCTGGAGCCGCGAAGAAATTCAGGAAATTCTGCAGCGATCCGAAGACAGTTTTGATCCTGAAGAGCAGGACATGCTGGCGGGCGTGCTGGAAGTGGCCGAAACGCAGGTTCGCGAGGTGATGGTGCCACGCTCGCAAATGGTCGTTATCGAGCGTGATCAAAGTCTGTCGGAGATGCTGGATATTATTGTCGAATCCGGCCATTCGCGGTTTCCGGTTATAGGTGAAGACCGGGATGAAGTTCTCGGTGTCTTGCTGGCCAAAGACCTGCTGCATCATTTCATGTCGTCGACCGACAGCGACCTGCAGATCGATCAGTATGTCCGCTCGCTTTCCGTGATCCCGGAGTCAAAGCGCCTGAATACGTTGCTCAAGGAGTTTCGAGACAGCCACAGCCACATGGCGATCGTCGTTGATGAATACGGCGGCGTGTCGGGGCTGTTGACGATCGAAGACGTGCTCGAGGAGATTGTCGGCGAGATCGACGACGAACACGACCATGAAGAAGCCGAATTTATTGAGGCGACGGAAGAAAAAAATGGCAAGCCATGTTTTACGGTGCGCGCGCTGACCCGCATTGAAGACTTTAACGAGTTCTTCGATTGTGAATTCGAAGACGACGCGTACGATACCGTCGGTGGACTGGTTATGCATGAATTGGGCCGATTGCCACGCCGGGGCGACAATCTGGATATTCCGGGTTTCAGCTTTCTGGTCACGAAGGCCGATCGCCGCCGTATCGATACTCTGCAAGTTCAGCGAGATACCCCCGCCGAATAATGCGAGGGCATCAGCAGCATAGCGATTCCGCTACGGCGAGCGGCCAATCCTGATGACAGGCATTCCGGAACTGCAAAGCCGCTACGAACGCCAGCCACGGCTGGTCGCTGTCGGCATGTTCATTTGCGGAGCTGCGCTGACGCTGGCGTTTGCGCCATTCGGGTTTTACCTGTTGGCTCCAGTCCTGGTTGTGCCGGTGCTGATCGGTGCTTTGATGCTCAGCCCGAGGTCAGCAGCGCGGGTCACGTTCTGGTTCGGCTTCGGGCTTTTTCTGGGCGGTACCTACTGGATTTATGTGTCGGTGCATGTCATCGGCATGGCGCCATTGTGGATTGCCATCGCCCTGATGCTGGGGCTCGTGTTCATCATGGCGATGTTTCTCGCCAGCATGAGTTGGCTGGTGTCGCTACTGGTCAGGGGCGACTCATTGCGACTTGTCTGGATTGGGCCCATCGTGTGGGTGCTGATCGAATGGCTGCGGGGCTGGTTTCTGAGTGGGTTTCCGTGGCTGAGTCTTGGCTACAGCCAGATCGACTCACCGCTGGCCGGCTGGGCACCGTTACTGGGTATCTACGGTGTGTCGTTGTTGCTGATGATCAGTGCAGCTGGCCTGGTGCTGTTGCTCACCCGCCGTAATCGGTTTCTGGCACTGGCATTGATTCTCCTGCCCTGGTTGCTGGGCCAGGGTCTGAGCCTGCAGGAATGGACTCAGCCGATTGGCAAGCCGGTTGCCACGACCCTGATTCAGGGTGGCGTACCGCAGAAAGAAAAATGGCTGCCCGAACAGTTTGCGCCGACGCTGGAGCTTTATCACAACGCGCTGAGCAACGTAAAAGAAAGCACCCTGGTGGTCTGGCCAGAGGTTGCGATTCCGTCGCTGCTTAGCCTGGACAATCCCTACCTGGCCGTTCTTCAGGATGATATGCGTGCTCGTGGGATGACCCTGGTGCTCGGTATTCTCGAGAACGACACCGAGGAGCAAAAAATCTATAACAGTGTGTTGCTGCTGGATGGCGAGTCACACCAGGTGTATCGAAAACGTCATCTCGTGCCCTTCGGCGAATATTTTCCGGTGCCCGACTTCGTGCGCGAATGGATGCGATTGCTGAGTTTGCCAAACAATGACATCTCGTCGGGTGCTGCAAAACAACCCATTCTGGTTGGCGCCGACGGCACCAGGATGGGGGTCGCGATCTGTTACGAGGACGCCTACGGGGCCGAGCAGCTTTACGCATTGCCGGATGCCACGGTCATGATCAACGTCAGCAACGACGGCTGGTTTGGCAACTCGATCGCACCGCATCAGCATTTGCAGATAGCGCGGATGCGGGCGCTCGAGACCGGGCGCTGGGTCGTGCGGGCGACTAACAACGGTTTGAGCGCATTCATCGGTCCGCACGGAGAAATTGCTGCATCGGCGCCGCAATTTGAATTCGCCACACTCAGCGCTGCGATTCAGCCGCGCTCCGGTCTGACGCCGTACGCACGGACGGGCAACTGGTCCGTGATTTTGCCACTGTGCCTGATTCTCGCTTGGGCAGCGTTGAGAAGAAGACATAATCTATAGTTAGATAGATTAAAAGCGCAGTAACTCTTTGTAATTAAATGATTATAAATATTTCTTGATAGAACTTCTATAGATCTATAGAATTCTTTGCCTGCGTCAAAGTGAAGAGTATGGCGGCATGGTGCAAGTGGCCTCGGACAAATACCAGCAACAACGCGCGCACGCGATTCGTGCGGCGGCGGCTGTGTTCGCGGACAAGGGCTTTCATGGCGCAAGCACCAGGGACATTGCCGAGCGCCTCGGTATCAAGCAAGGCAGCCTGTACTACTACTTTCGTTCGAAAGAAGAAGCGCTGAGTGAGGTCTGCCTGTACGGCATCGAGGACTACGTGCAGCGGATGGTCGGGATTGCGGCGAGTGATCAAGCCTTCGAAGCAAAGTTGCAGGCGACCGTAACATCCCATCTGAGCAGCTACCGCGAACGCAATGAAGCATTGAAGGTGTACAACGATGAACGCCTCTATTTGCCGGATGCCAGGCGAAAGAAGTTGCACGAACTTGGTAGCGGCTATCGCAGGAATTTGCAGGGCATCTTTGCAGAAGGAATAAAAAATGGTGAGTTGCGTGAATCGATTGATTGCCGTTTCGCGGCACAGGCGGTGATCGGCATTTGCAATGCCTGGGGCGACATTATTGTTCGTGAGTCTGAGCTGGATCTATTCGATGTGACGCAAAAATGCGTTGACTTGTTGCTCAACGGCTTTGGCGAGAAAAGAAAATCAAAACGGCAGGAATGATGCCGCTAAATGAAACCAGGACCTGTCACAAACGACAGGATCATGGAGATCAGAGAGGAGTTCAGAAATAATGGCTGTACAAAAAGCAACCAACGTCACCTGGCAGGATGGCGAGGTGTCACGGCAGGACCGATATCAAATTCTGGGACAGAGCGGCGCGACAATCTGGTTTACCGGCTTGTCGGGTAGTGGCAAAAGCACTATTGCCGTGGCGCTGGAAAAAGCGCTGTACAAGCTCGGCAAGTTGTCCTACCGACTTGATGGCGACAATGTTCGACTTGGCATTAACAAGAATCTTGGCTTCAGCGAAACGGACCGCAGTGAAAACATACGAAGGATTGGTGAAATCGCCAAACTTTTCGGTGACGCCGGGACGCTTTCATTGTCCAGCTTTATCAGCCCGTACATCGAGGATCGTGATGGCGTACGCAAGCTGCACGACGAGGCATCCCTGAAGTTCGTGGAGGTGTTTGTGGACTGTTCGCTGAAGGTGGCTGAGGAGCGAGATCCCAAAGGTCTGTACAAAAAAGCCAGAGCGGGTGAAATCAAGAATTTCACCGGTATCGATGATCCCTATGAGGCGCCGAAGCAGCCTGAGATTCACTTGCACACGGACAAGATGTCGCTAGAGGAAGAAGTGCAGATTATTATCGACTACCTCGAGGCCAGCGGTATTATTCAAACTCAGGATCTGACAACGTCAGATGAAAGAGCGCAGGTCGCCGTTTAGGAGCACCAATGTGATCAAACCCCATGGGGCTGATGCCTTACTGCCGTTGCTGGTAACTGACGCTGCCGAGCGGAGCGAACTTCTCGCCGAAGCGGAAGGCTTGCCGGCGTTGCTGCTGAATTCGGCTGCTGCCGCGAGTGCGGTGATGTTAGGAGGTGGCTATTTCACACCGCTCACCGGATTCATGAACCTGGCGGATTCGTTGTCCGTTGCGGAGCACATGCGCACTACAGAGGGTCTTTTCTGGCCGGTCCCGGTGATGAATCTCACGGCTGACATTGATTCGATCGGCGCTGCAGATCGAATCGCACTGCGTGATCCCAATGTCGAGGGCAACCCGATCATGGCCATCATGGACGTGGCCGCTATTGAACCGGTCAGCGATGCACAGCTGGATACGATCACCGTACAGGTTTATGGCACGCTCGATAGCACCCATCCGGGTGTTGCGGATTTCAGGAAACTGGGCAATTACTGCGTCTCGGGTTCTATACAGGTTCTGAATCTGAGTTACTTCGCCACGGATTTTGGGGATACTTTCAAGACCGCCATGGAAATCAGGCGTGAAATTGCTGAGCGCGGCTGGGAAAAAGTGGTGGCATTCCAGACCCGCAACCCGATGCATCGCGCTCACGAAGAGTTGTGTCGGCTGGCCAAAGAGCGACTGCAGGCCGATGGTATCGTGATCCATATGTTGCTGGGCAAACTCAAGGCTGGCGACATACCGGCGTCGGTCCGCGATGCCTGCATTCGCAAGATGGTGGAGGTGTATTTCCCGGAAAATACCGTCATGGTCAATGGCTATGGCTTCGACATGCTGTATGCGGGCCCTCGCGAGGCGGTGCTGCACGCTCTGTTCCGACAAAATATGGGAGCGACCCACCTGATTGTTGGTCGCGACCATGCCGGTGTTGGCGATTTCTACGGGCCGTTCGATGCGCAAACGATTTTTGACGAATTGCCGGCAGGTGCGCTTGAGATCGAGATTTTCGCGGCCGATCACACCGCCTACTCACGCAAGCTGAAGCGTGTTGTCATGATGCGCGAGGCTGAAAATCATACGTCTGAGGATTACGTGCTTCTGTCGGGTACCCGGCTGCGGGAATTGCTGGAGCAGGGTGTTGAACCACCCGCCGAGGTTGCACGACCGGAGGTGGCGGAGATCCTGATGGCTTATTACCGCGCGGAGATCGGTAAGGCTACCGCCTGATTTCCGCGTTTACGGATGTAAACCGCATCAATACCGGATATCCTTGCCGGCTTTGCTACGCGCTAGTCTGAAAAAGTCCCATAATTCGCATGAGCATGAAATACGAACCGCAGAAAATCGAGCAGCAGGCCCGTGAGTATTGGGATCGGGAACGCTGTTTCGAGGTCGCCGAAGATCCGGACAAAGAGAAGTTCTACTGCCTGACTATGTTCCCGTACCCAAGCGGTCAGTTGCATATGGGGCATGTGCGCGTCTTTACGATTAACGATGTCATCGCACGCTATCAACGCATGCAGGGCAAGCACGTACTGCAGCCGATGGGCTGGGACGCCTTCGGCATGCCGGCCGAAAATGCCGCGATCAAACACGGTGTGCCGCCGGCTGAATGGACCTACAGGAACATCGAATACATGCGCGCGCAGTTGCAGCGTCTGGGCTACGCCTATGACTGGAGCCGCGAAGTCACCACCTGCCGACCTGAGTATTACCGCTGGGAACAATGGCTGTTCACGCGACTTTTTGAGAAAGGCCTCGTGTATCGCAAGAACGCCATCGTCAACTGGGATCCGGTGGACCAGACCGTACTGGCGAATGAGCAGGTGATCGACGGTCGCGGCTGGCGTTCCGATGCACTCGTTGAACGCCGTGAGATTCCGCAATGGTTCATGAGAATTACGGCGTATGCCGATGAGCTGCTTGAGGGCCTGGACAAACTTGATGGTTGGCCGGACTCGGTCAAGACAATGCAACGCAACTGGATCGGGCGCTCGGAAGGCATTGAGCTTTCGTTCCGGGTTGAGGGTGAGGAAAAACCACTGACGGTGTTCACCACTCGTCCGGACACCTTGATGGGCGTGACCTATATGGCAGTGGCGGCTGAACATCCGCTGGCAACGAAAGCGGCCGCGACGAATCCGGACATTGCGGCATTCATCGAGGAATGCAAAACATCGCACGCCGCGGAAGCGATGATGGAGACGATGGAGAAGAAGGGGGTGTCGCTGGGCATTGCGGCTATTCACCCGATCAGTGGCGAGCCAGTGCCTTTGTGGGTCGCGAACTTCGTCCTCATGAGCTACGGCACGGGTGCTGTGATGGCGGTTCCGGGGCACGATCAGCGTGACTGGGAGTTCGCCACGGCACACAAGCTGCCGATCACTCAGGTGATAAGACCTGCCGATGGCAGCCAAATCGATCTCGCGGAGGCTGCTTACCTCGAGCGCGGGGTGCTGGTGAATTCCGGTGAACTGGACGGCCTCGATTTCCAACAGGCATTCGATGCCATCGCGGAGCGGTTTGAGGCGGATGGTAGCGGCAAGCGTACGGTGAATTACCGCCTGCGTGACTGGGGCGTTTCTCGACAACGCTACTGGGGCACACCCATTCCGATCATATACTGCGACGACTGCGACGCAGTGCCAGTGCCGGAGGATCAGTTACCGGTTGTGTTGCCGGAAGATGTGGCGGTGACGGGTGAAGGGTCGCCGCTAAAACGCATGCCGGAATTCTATGAGACGACTTGCCCGAAATGCGGGAAGCCGGCACGGCGTGAAACGGATACCTTCGATACTTTTGTGGAGTCTTCCTGGTATTTTTCGCGCTACGCCTGTCCGGACAACGATGAGTCGATGCTAGACCGGCGTGAGGCCTACTGGATGCCGGTCGATCAATACACCGGCGGCATTGAGCATGCCATCCTGCATCTATTGTATGCCCGGTTTTTCCAGAAGTTATTACGTGACGAAGGCTTGTCCGCTGCCGACGAGCCGTTTACCAACCTGCTGACACAGGGCATGGTGCTCAAAGATGGCGCCAAGATGTCCAAAGCGAAGGGCAATACGGTCGATCCACAGGATCTCATCAAGAAATACGGTGCCGATACAGTGCGCCTGTTCATGATGGCAGCCGCACCACCGGAACAATCCCTGGAATGGTCCGACGATGGCGTGCAGGGAGCATTTCGTTTCCTGAAGCGTTTCTGGAATGCGACCGACAGGCATTGTGCGGCCGGCGAAGCAGACACGGTTGCGGCGGATACGGAAGCGCAGCTGGATCTGCGCCGAAAAATACATCAAACGATTGCCAAAGTCAGTGATGACATTGGTCGTCGCTACAAATTCAATACCGCCGTCGCCGCGACTATGGAACTGTTGAATGCTGTGACACGCTTCGACGATGAATCGGCTGCAGGCCGCGCGGTTGTTCAGGAGGCACTGGAGTCCATCGTGCTCTTGCTGGCCCCGATCGTGCCGCATATTTGCCACGAACTGTGGCGGCGACTGGGCCATGACAGTTCTCTTCTGGTGGCGGCCTGGCCTGCAACTGATGCAGCGGCCCTGGTGCAGGATATGATCGAAATCGTCGTACAGGTTAACGGCAAACTGCGAGGTCGAATATCGGTCGCGGCTGATGCCGACAAGGATACGGTCGAAAAGCAAGCGCTTGCCGATGAGAATGTGTTGCGCTTTATTGGTGACAAAGCGGTACGCAAGATCATCGTTGTGCCCGGACGGCTGGTCAATGTTGTCGTGTAGACTTACATCTATAGTGGTATTTCTGCTGCTCGCCGGTTGTGGTTTTCAGCTTCGATCAGCGATGTTGCTTCCCGCAGAAATGGAACGTACCTACATTGCCACAGATTCCCGATACAGTCTTTTCTATCGAACTTTGCGGGCACAATTCAGAGACAATGGCATCGAACTGGTCGACAATCCGGTCGACGCGACTGCCGTTTTCACTATTCTCCGTGACGATACCGGGCAGCGTGCGTTGTCCGTTTCTGCGCGAAATATTCCGCAGGAATACGAAGTTTATTACCGCGTTAACTATAGCCTGCTAAGTGCCGGGAAAATGTTACTGGAACCCCAGAACCTGGTTCTGACCCGCGACTACACCTACGATGTGACAGTGGTACTGGGCAAGGCGAAAGAAGAAGAACTGATCCGCGAAGCGATCGTCGCTGACCTGGTGCGCATTGTCATGGTCCAGCTTTCTTCATCCGGAAAATAGCCCGTTGCTGTGTTGTGTATAGCTGATCTGGATCTACAGGACGCAGGCGATCTCCTGGGCCGATACGGAATTGAATTGGAACTGCAGCCCGACACGGCGGATATCACGGCGAGCTTTTGGGGGGCGCCGGAAGCGGGCATTGTCGGGAATCGGGTTTACGTTCGTGCAGACACGCCGGTGCACTCCATGCTGCACGAATCGGCGCATATCATCTGCATGACGGGGGACAGGCGCGACCAGCTTGATTGCGATGCGGGTGGATCCGATATTGAAGAAGCGGCTGTGTGCTACTTGCAGATTATTCTGGCGGATTTCATCGCGGATGTCGGTCGGGACCGCCTGATGCAGGATATGGACGCGTGGGGCTACAGCTTCCGGCTCGGCAGCACACGACTCTGGTTTGAATCAGATGCGGCAGATGCGCGCCACTGGCTGCGGCAATACGGGCTGCTGGTGGAGGACGACCAACCTGGATGGTGTCTCAGGTCATGACGGCGGCCCAAATTTTCTACACACCCGAGAAATCGGGCTATAGTGATTGAATCTGCGCAAGGACGGACCATGGCTCTGCTTCGTTACGTCTTCTACATGATCGGCATTGCCGGATTTACCTGGGTGTTGACCTGGATGGAGATCTCGGCGCCTGGCAGTCTCCTGTTTTACGTCAATGAAAATGGCGGCAGCGGAATTGGTACCAGTGAATATTCTCCGGTTGAAATCATTCAACCGGTGATGCTCGCAATTTGCGGCTTGTTGTTCGCCTGGGTGGCCCGAGATTGCCCTACGCAACGTCCAATCGCCTTTGCCTTTGGCGGTTTTGCGCTGGTGGCCATCGTCCGCGAACTCGATTATTTCTTTGATCGGCTGGTGGCCGATAATTTTTGGCAGGTGCTGGTCGCTGTCATTGCCGCGCTGGCTATTGCCTATACTTACCGACATCGCAAACGCTTTCGTATTGCCTGGCTGCGCCTCTGGCCATCGCCCGGTCTGACCCTGATATTTGCGGGCGCCACCATACACTTCGGTTTCGCGCTGGCGGTCGGCCATGAAGCATTCTGGGTCGCCATTATGGGCGAAAACTATCAACGGGTGGTCAAACTGGCGGTCGAAGAAATGATCGAATTGATGGGCTATTACCTGTGGCTTATTGGCAGCATTGAGTACGCGTTCCAGGCGCGGGCTATTGCATTTCGCGAACCACAACCCGTGGTGGCCAAACGCCGGGCCGGACGCCAGCCGAAATCAAGAGGTCGATTTTGACAGCTGAGGCGGGCGTTATTGTTATCATTACCTATCGATCCGATTCCTTTTATCTCAGGCTGAAGAAAATTCCATGGCGCTTTATTTGCACGACACGATGAGGGGTAAAAAGGTTCTCTTTGAACCACTGGTTCCGGGCCAGGTAACGATGTATCTGTGCGGGCCGACCGTCTATAACTATGCGCATATCGGCAACGCGCGGCCGGCCGTCGTCTTCGATCTGCTGGCGCGGCTGTTGCGGCGGGATTACGAACTCACCTATGCCCGTAATTTCACCGACGTTGATGACAAAATCAACGAGGCGGCATCGAAACGCGGTGTGCCCATTGGTGATATCACGGCGAAGTACATACAGGCCTATGTTGATGACATGGGTGCCCTGGGCGTGCAGCCACCTGACATAGAGCCGCGGGCGACCGAGCACATTGCAGAGATGGTCGCGATGATTGAAACGCTGATAGAGCGGGGCTTTGCTTACGCGGCGGACGGGCATGTTCTTTTCGACGTGGCATCGTTCGATGATTATGGCCGGCTGTCCAAACGTGACACCCGAGAAATGCTGGCCGGAGCACGGGTGGAAGTCGCTCCCTACAAAAGAGCGCCCGGTGATTTCGTGCTGTGGAAACCGTCGACTGACGATTTGCCGGGCTGGGATTCGCCCTGGGGACGCGGTCGCCCTGGCTGGCATATCGAATGTTCCGCCATGGCGGAAAAGCACCTCGGAGCGACCATCGACATTCATGCCGGTGGCCAGGACCTGGTCTTCCCGCATCATGAGAACGAGGTTGCACAAAGTGCCTGCGCCCATGGTGGCGAGCCGTTCGCGCACTACTGGCTGCACAATGGCTTCCTGAGTCTGGACAGTACCAAAATGTCCAAGTCGCTTGGCAACTATATAGGTATTAATGACCCGCCACTGACT
>CAYUOY010000066.1:0-20351 GCA_964446495.1 uncultured Woeseiaceae bacterium
GATCCACCAGGTCGCATAGGTCGAGAACTTGTAGCCGCGGCGGTAGTCGAATTTGTCGGCGCCCTTCATCAAGCCAATGTTGCCTTCCTGAATCAGGTCGAGGAATTGCGTGCCACGTTTCGCGTACTTCTTTGCGATCGAGATCACGAGGCGAAGATTCGCTTCTACCATTTCCTTTTTTGCCCGGCGAGCCTTGGCTTGACCGACCGACACCTGCCGGTTGATCTCCTTGATCTCGGCAATCTTGATATTCGTCAGCGTCTCGATGGCGCGCAGCTTACGTTGTGCTCGCAGAACGTTATCCCTGTGCTTGGCCAAGGTCGACGAATGTTTGCGTTTGGCGCGAATATGTTTTTCGATCCACTTGAGGTCGGTCTCGCGCTCCGGGAAGCTCGCCAGAAAATCTTCCTTCGACATACCTGCATCGCGAACACAGATTTGCATGACCTGCCGTTCCTGCGTGCGAACGACCGAGACCGAGTGACGCAGGTTGCGAACAAGAGAATCAAACATTTTAGGCGCGAGCTTCAATTCCATGAGCTTATCGGCGAGGTCGGAACGGAATTTAATTGTTCTCTTGTCGGTGCTGCCGTGCTTCTCAAGTAAAGTCAGCGTTTTATTGTGCATGCGTCGAATGACTTTCATCCGTGCAGCAACCTCTGCCGGGTCCGGCCCTGTGTGTCCGACTTCTTCACCTTCCTCTTCGCTCTTATCATCGGCATGCGATTTTGTGACCGGTGATTTGATCTCGTCCGGTGCATTCGGGTCAATGAAGCCAACCACGAAACCCTGCATACGGGTACCGCCTGCAGCCACCGTCTCATAAACCTCGAGTAGTTTTTCGACGGTCGGCGGGAAGTGCGCCATATGATACTGGACCTGTCTTCGTCCGTCTTCCATGCGCCTGGAGATGTCGATCTCTCCCTGGCGTGTCAAAAGTTCAATCGTACCGATTTCGCGCATGTACATTCGAACCGGATCGGTTGTTCGGCCAAATTCGGCATCGACATTGACCAATGCCGTTTCGGCTTCCTCGGCAGCATCGTCGTCATTGGTCACTGTGGTATCAGATAACGACAGTGACTCGGCATCCGGGGCTTTTTCATGCACCGTGATACCCATGTCGTTAATCATGTTAACGATATCTTCGATCTGCTCGGGATCGACTATGTCGTTCGGCAGATGATCATTGACCTGAGTATAGGTCAGGTAGCCCTGCTCCTTGCCGCGGGCGATCAAATCTTTGAGTTGTTGTGCCTGCTTGTTGCCGCTAATTATGGCGGGTTTGTCGTTCAAGACGATTAGCCCTTCATGTCAATAGGACAAAGGAGTGATGGTACTGGTTTGACTGAGCCCCATCTACAACGCAGTGTGTGAAAAGCGAATTAGTATGCACATTGAAAAATCCTGCCTTGTGCGTTTATTCTTGCGCGTGCCGATGCTCAAACTGTCATACTGATTGCGAGATCTTCGTATACCCTTCGCTTATCTTGTCATTACACTGATGAGGCTGATGGCCCTGGTGTGGTGCAGTGGACGTGTCCCGGCAACCAAGGTCGCATCAAAAAGGCTGATTTGAATCACGCGCGATCGATCAGAAGGTGAAAAGGCAGGGGTCCTGTCGCTTGACCTCCTCCCCAGGGAAACGAAAACGGTAACGACAGCTAGATAAGGCAGGGATATTTCATGCTACGAGTCGAAGCATTGACCCGAACCTACGGCGGTTTGACGGCGGTCGATCAGGTCTCCTTCGAGATTGGCACGGGAGAGATCGTCGGACTGCTTGGGCACAATGGCGCGGGCAAGACCACCATCATGAAGATGCTGACCGGCTTCCTGGAACCCACCGGCGGTTCCATCGAGATTGACGGTCTGGATATCGATACGGAGCGCGAAGCAGTCCAGCAGCGGATTGGCTACCTGCCTGAAAACGACCCCCTTTACTACGAAATGACGGTGATTGATTACCTCGATTACGCCGCTACGCTGCACGGCGTTCCTGACGCCGAGAGGACTGATCGGATACGGGAGACCATAGTCCAGACAGAACTTTCATCCAAGGCAACGGACGCCATCGGGACCCTCTCGCGGGGATTCCGTCAGCGAGTGGGCGTAGCGCAGGCTATTCTGCATAACCCGCGCGTACTCATTCTAGACGAACCCACCAACGGCCTGGATCCGACCCAGGTACAGCATATGCGTGATCTGATCCGCGTACTCGCGCAGCACGCTACCGTTATCCTTTCCACCCACATTCTGCAGGAGGTCGAGGCGATCTGCAGCCGAGTCATCATCGTCCACAACGGTCAAAAGGTGCTGGATTCCGCCATGGACGAGCTGTTGGCCGGCAAGCGCTTGCTGGTAGCCATCGATGCCGGACCAGAGCGTGCGCTCGAACTGCTCGGTACAGTAAACGGCGTAGTGTCGGTGGAGCCAATGATGCAACGCGGGCCGGGGCACCGCTATGCGCTGGATCTGGGTAACGAAGGCGACCCTGCCGAGGCAGCGCACATCGTTGCCAGCCGAATCGCGACTGAGGGGTGGAAGCTTTATGCCTTGCAACCCGAACGCCGCGACCTGGAACAGATCTTCAGTGAAATCTCGGCACTGGAGCGAACCTAGCCAAGATGAGTACTATTCTGAGAATCGCGCGAAAGGAATTTGCCACCTTTTTCTCCTCCCCCATTGCCTTTATCTTTCTCGGGGCTTTCCTGGCTGTGGTGCTGTTTGTCTTCTTCTGGGTGGAGACTTTTTTCGCGCGTAATATCGCCGACGTGCGGCCGCTGTTCGAATGGATGCCATTGCTGCTGATCTTCCTGGTGGCAGCCGTTACCATGCGCATGTGGTCGGAAGAGCGGCGCTCCGGCACCCTGGAGTTTCTGCTCACTGTACCGGTCAAGAGCTACCAGTTGGTGCTTGGCAAGTTCATGGCGTGCCTCGGCCTGGTGGCGGTGGCTCTGCTTTTAACCCTCCCGCTGCCGCTAACCGTCAGCCTGTTCGGCCCACTGGACTGGGGACCGGTGTTCGGGGGATACCTCGCCACCGGGTTTCTTGTGGCTGCCTATGTGGCCATCGGGCTGTTCGTTAGCGCGCGCTCGGCGAATCAGATCGTCAGCCTGATCCTGACGACGTTGGTCTGCGGCTTCTTTTATCTGCTGGGCACTGATGCGCTGACCGAGCTGTTTGATAACCGGGCCGCGGAGATTCTCAAACTTCTGGGTTCCGGCTCACGCTTCGACTCAATTACGCGCGGCGTCATCGACCTGCGCGATATCTACTACTATCTGAGCCTGGTGGGCGTCTTTCTCACACTGAACGTCTACGCGCTGGAGTGGCTACGCTGGGCTGGCAATCCGACCAATGCCAATCATCGGCGCTGGGGCCTTGTAACCACGCTCATCGTGGCCAATTTCTTGACAGCCAATCTGTGGCTCGCACCGGTGGGTTGGGCTCGCGCCGACCTGACTCAGGGAAATGTCTACTCCATCTCCGAGACCACCCGAAGTTATCTGGCGCAGCTGCAAGAACCGCTCCTGATCCGGGGCTATTTCAGCGCCCAGACTCATCCGCTGCTGGCGCCATTGGTACCGCGCCTGCGTGACCTGCTGCAAGAATACGCCGTTGCCGGAAACGGTCGGGTAAGAGTGGAATTTGTCGATCCGCAGGAGCATCCCGAGCTGGAGCAAGAGGCGAACGAAAAGTACGATATCCAGCCAGTACCGTTCCAATTCGCCAGCAAGTATCAGGCGACGGTGGTTAACTCCTACTTCAATATCCTGATTCAATACGGTGATCAGCATCAGGTGCTCGGTTTCAGTGATCTCATTGAGGTCAAGATGCAGAGTGAGGCCGATCTGGAGGTTGAACTTCGCAATCCCGAGTACGACCTTACCCAGGCTATCAAGAAAATTCTCTATGCCTATCAGGGGTCGGGCGAGTTGTTCGACAACATTCCCCATCCGGTCAGCTTCAAGGGTTACATCTCGAATGATGAGAAATTGCCCGAGGTACTTAAAACACTTCGCAAAGAGCTGGATGCAATATTGAATGAGTTAGTCACGCGCTCCGGCGGCACGCTGGATATCGATATTCGCGACCCGGACTCCGGGGACGGTACGCTGGCCAGCCAGATCAAGAATGAATTTGGCTTTCGTCCCATGGCCGCCAGCCTCCTGGACACCAACACTTTCTGGTTTTACATGACGCTGGAGGGCGATGGGCGCGTCATCCAGGTGCCGTTGCCGGAACAATACGATAAAGCAGGTCTGGAGCGCGGCATGCAAGCGGCCTTGAAACGCTTTTCCAGGGGCTTCCTGAAAACCGTGGCACTCCACACCCCCGCCTCAACACCGGGCATGTTCGGCATGCCCGCCGGCGGCAAGCGTTTCGACCAGCTGAGAGCCGCCCTGGCGGAGACATACAACCTTGCCTCCGCCGACATGATGAGCGGCCGGATACCGGATGATGCCGATCTTCTGCTGCTGGTATCGCCGGACAAACTGGACATTAAGCAGCTGTTTGCCGTGGACCAGTTCCTGATGCGTGGCGGCACCGTGGTCGTGGCAACATCGCCCTTCGATATAGATATCCGGGACCGCTTGTCCGCCAGCAAGAACGAATCTGCGTTGATCACCTGGCTAAGTCACAACGGCGTTGTGCTGGAAGAGCGACTGGTACTCGACCCGCAGAACGCGTCTTTTCCCATACCGGTCGAACGTCACGTCGGCGAGTACGTGTTTCGCGAAACGCGAATGGTGAGCTATCCCTATTTTGGCGATATTCGCGGCGATGGCATCGTCCAGGCGGGCGGCCTGACTACGGGCATCGATCAGGTTACGATGACCTGGCCTTCACCGATTAGCCTGGACGAGCAGATGAACCAGGATCGCAAGGTGGCTCGCTTACTGGAAAGTTCGAATCAAGCCTGGACCTCTGAGAGCATGGAGATCGAGCCCGACTTCGAAACGTATGGCGAACTCGGTTTTGCGGTGGATAATCAAAGCGGCGCACAATTGCTGGCGGTAGCGGTCGAGGGCCGGTTCGAGTCGTACTTCAAGGATAAACCCTCGCCATTGCTCACCGTCGCTGAGCCCGCGAATGGTGAAGAGAATGCACCGGTCATCACGCGGGTGATCGACCGCTCGCCTGAGTCGGCCCGTATTATCGTATTTGCATCCAGCAGTTTCCTCACGGACACGATGCTGGATCTGGCCAGCTCCGGGACGGGCACCCGCTACCTGAAGCCGATTCAGCTGCTGGAGAATGCTCTCGACTGGTCTCTGGAGGATCGCGGCCTGCTTGCCATTCGTGGCCGGGCGAATTTCTCGCGCACTCTCAAGCCACTGAACAGGGAATCCCAGCTGTTCTGGGAGTACCTCAACTATGGGCTGCCGCTTTTTGGTCTGCTCCTGATCGCGCTAATCCGCAGGCAGATAAACGCGCGAGCGGCATCTCGCTACGCCGCCATTCTTGGCACGGTAGAAAATGGCAGGGTGTAAGCGATGAAAAAGTGGATCTTTTTTCTGAGCGGCCTGTTGGCAGCGCAACTGGTACTGGCCATGATCCTTTACCTGACTGGTGAGGATTACGGCACATTTCAGGCCGAAGAGAAGTTACTGTCTTTCGATAAAGAAGCGCTGAACGGTCTGCGGATTGCAGACGGCACGGATAGCGTGGCGCTCAAAAAACAGGAAGGTAAGTGGCTACTGCCGGACAGTGGTGACTTCCCGGCCAGCCAGCGCATGGTCGAGCAGTTGCTGGACAATCTCGCCGCACTGGAGAAAGGCTGGCCTGTGGCCAGGACCCGGGGCGCAGCACAGCGCTTCGCCGTGGATGAGGAGCAGTTCGAGCGAAAACTGATTTTGCGATCGGCCGACGAGTCCCGGACCACGCTCTATGTCGGATCCTCCCCGGGATTTGGCAAGGTGTATGTCAGACCCGGAGACAAAGGTGAAATCTTTGCGGTTGATCTCAACCTCTGGGAGGCAAATGCGCAAGCCAGGGACTGGATCGACACAGACATTCTCGCACTCGATCCGAGTTCGGTGCAGCGTATCGAGATGCCCGGGTTCACAATGCAACGGCAAGACGGCACGCTGCAGATGATGGATCTCGACCAGATCGAACAAACCAATGTGGACGAAAGCAACGTCCTGCTTGGCAGGCTCACCGGGCTACCTGTCCAGTCGCTGCTGGGTGCCGATATGAAGCCTGAATACCGGCAGGACGAGCCGGCACTGGAGATCAGGATGACGACTGAGGGCGGCGAGATTTTGGACTACCGATTCTCCAAACCTCAAGATGCCGACTACTACGTATTGAAACGCTCAGATCTGGATTTTTACTTCGAGGTGGCCGAACACACGGTAGATCCTGTCAGGCAGGCCACCCGGGAGAAACTGGTCCAGGCCAGAACAGAGGAAGCGCCGCAGGATGCCGATGCAAGCTAATCGAACAACTCTGTGAAACTCGAATCCGAGTATCCGGAAATGGTGTCGGCAAGGGTTTGCATTTCGACGTGCATGTCGCAGAGCCTGGGCTCCGGTCTTAGCAGATGATATTGCCTGAATCGCCAAAACGACGTTGCTACAGCAGCATATACCGCGAAGACCTTCAAAGATTCTCGTTCGACTGACTCAAGAGTCAACTCGTTCTGGTAACCGCGGAGAAATTTTCTCACTTTTTGGAAAGAGATACCTTGCCGATTTCGACAAGCACCGACGATGACCATTCCCAAATCGAAACTGCGGTAGTAGTAGCAAGCTTCTTCGAAATCAATAATCGCCATGAGCCGCTCGCCCTGAACAATCAGATTGTCGAAGAAGACGTCACCGTGAATAAGTGTCATCGGCAAATTCTGAGGAATCTGTTCTTGCAAATAACTTCTCTTCTCCGATAGCCAGTCGATATAAGCGTGATCAAGATTCGAATTTAATACTTCGGGGAAATGGCTACGGCCATAAGGAAAGGATTTTGGCAGGTAAGAAGGCGCGGGAATCTGATGTAGCCGGCCCATTTCCTCGCCCAACTGAACCAGTAGGTCCCCGGTCAAGTTGGCGGCTATGTTTCCGTCGACGTGATGCTTCAACATGACAGGCTTTTCATCGTGCAGTACTACGATAGGCTCTTTGGGTGGCACAACCACTCTCGAGGTGCGAATACCGTGATCGGTCAAATAGACCAATAGATTTGCGAGATTAGTTGCGTGTTTTAACGACTTTTGGTCACAAAGCGTCAGAACGTACTTTCCCGAGTTCGTCTCAACGCAGTAGTTGCTGTTCTCGCTTCCGCCGTCCAGGACGGAGAAGGCTGTAATGTCATCAATCCCGAACCGACGAGCGAGACCCTCGACCGCAGCCCTGTCCAGACGAGCATAAAGCGCCATCTAAATGCTGGCCTAATTGGCCTTAGATGACTTTACGAAATCAATAAGGAGGACATCTCTGTGCCCGTCCCCATCGAGTTTGCCAGAGACAATCGGCGAGACGCTGTGCCATAGAGAACGGTCGAAATAATATGAGTCGAAGTAAGACTTCTGCTTCCAGACGGCCTGGGGAACACCCGTCGGCTCCGACCCATTGCCGTAAAAGTTATTGACGCCACCCCCAATGTTTTGGCGAGAAATCAAATGTTGCGAAGTATAGAATTCGTCGTCACGGTGGGTGCCCTCAGGCGTGGGATTACCCGGCACTCCAGGCGTGGCGATTATCCGGATCTGATGAACGCCGATTAGCCAGTCGTCCTCGATATGTTTGCCCGAAGTCAGTTGAGCAATGTCAAACCGTATCAGTTCGCGCAGAAATTTATTTTCGACGGTATTTGCACCCAGTGCCGCGAAGTGTCTTTGCTCGCCGCCATTGAGAGGGTTGATCTCAATGGATTGATAGAAAGACGCACCGGGAATGTGGGCCAACTGACTGGTCGAGCCGGACAGCTGGTACAGCCCGTATCGCCTCGATCGGTAACTTCCGCCATCGGCCATGTAGGGGTCTGGCTCAAGATGCGCCCAATCACGCCTGAAGAGCGCACCAGATTCATTTAGGTCTGCTGAAAAAAAGAAATTTTGGGAAGGAACCAGTGCGTAATGAGTATGCTCAATACTTGAGCCTATATCGGCGTCAACGGTGATCACGTTTTTTTTATTCCTTGTACGGGCCAGCAGTATACAGGGGTTCAACCGTGCAGTCCGATTCGTTATTCCCGGTGCAGCAATATTTCGTTAGCGTTTTCGGCTGACAAAATTGTTGGAGTAAGCCGAAGAAGAACGAGCTTCGACGATTATGACGTAGTCAAGACGGCCCACGCCTGAAACACGGCGAAGATATCGTGGGTGAGGCCTGCCGCCTGAATGGCCAGAATCGAGGCATGCTCTACAATTTTCACATCCCCGGAACCAAATAGCTCCTCCCAGTAGGCTATAGCCCAATGATTGCGTCCGTAATTTTTGCGATGTTCCCGGAGAGTTCGGGGCAGGTCGCAAATTCCAGCGATCGACACAATACATTTGTAGTCATAGCTCGAAAACGCGCCGGCCGCCAGGGCCGCGTAACCGCCGTAGCTCGCGCCGACGATACATACCCGTTTCCCATCGACCATGCCTGAATCAACCAGTTTCAAAACGCCGTCATCCAGATCAGTCGACATTTTTCGGCCCCACTCACCCCGTCCGGCCGCCTCCAATTGCCTGCCAAATCCGGTGGAACCGCGAAACTGCGGTTGCAATACCATGTAACCCCGACTGGCGAAAAACTGCACTTGCCAACTAAAAACGAATCGATCGTATGATTTCGGTCCACCATTCGGACCACCATGCGGCATTACAATCAGAGGCGCATTACGGGCCGCGAAGACGTCCGGCTTCGCGGTAAGCAGCGCTGGTATGCTCATACCATCTCGTGCTTCATACTCGTACACCGATGTGGGATTGACCACTTCCGGTGGGACATCGGGTCTTTGCTTTGCGACCACAATCGGGGTCGCCGCATCATGTCGCAAGATGACATACAAACCGGAAGTCCAGCCACCGCTCAACCTGAACAGCAAGTCATGGAATCCCGGCGTCCATCCATCCAAAAAAACTGCCGTATTGTTGTTCTGAATTTGTAGCTCGCTGACCCGTCGATCAAGGTCCTTGTCCAGAAACTCGTAGGCAGGGAAAAATCCGGAATACCGCACGCCATGCACAACGCGATTTAGATCCAGCAACGGCTCTTCCACGCTGGCATCATCACGCGTAAATATGGGCTCGCCAACTGACCCATCCTGCAGAGACATGCGAAAATACGATGTGAACTGCGAGCCTTCGGTATTGCCGGTGACAATAATCGCATCCCGATCAGGCGTGAGGCCGACCACACTAACATTCGGTTGTTCAGTCTGTTCCTCATAGATCAGTCGTCGCTTGCCGTTCTCGTGCACCCAAATACGATGTTCATCGCGGTTGTTGTCATACTCTTCCTGCACTAACGGCCGCCCTTCGCCGTCGATAAACCAGTCGACCGTTGTGGCCGTTCCCCGCACAATGAGATTTACGTTTGTACCTTCCAAAGGGACCCGCAACAGGCCATATGGGCTGTTGCGGGATGCGGTATGCGCTGGCATGTATAGCGACGCTCTGTCGGCACTGTAACCAACAATATGACCCAGACCCGTCTGTGACTGAGATATCTCATCGGAATGCGTCAATAACTCGTGCAAATTACCGTTTGCGAAGTCGTAGACGAATGCAGCGCTGTAGTTCAAGACCATATTCGATCCCGAATACCTCCGCGTTTCAGATGCAACCAGCACAACCCGGTCTTCATCGACGAAAAAGAGCTTGCGTGGATTGACTTTCGATACGTCGATCCCACCAATAATGTCCCGACTTTCAAGGTCCTGTACGAGTAGCAGGTCACCATCGTCGCTGATACTCCTGTAAGCGATTCGTTCGCCGCTGGGAGAAATCGCCATCTGGGAAACCGTTGGCAATTTGCCGTAAGTTTCCAATGTCGGCGCTTCGCCAGCAGGCACAGCGACCGGTCGGATCATTGCTAAAACAAGAACGAGTTTTGCCGACTGCTTTCGCAATGTTACTGAGTCCTTGCTGATTGGCACTGGGCGGATCCAGGAAAAGTTATTTCGAACTCACAATGTGTAGAGTGCCCGGTCAAGCAATATGTATCAAGAGCCAGGGACTTCGCGCCGAAACCGAACCGGGTCTGCAGGAAACCGTTAACTCCCATCCCGAGACATTGCGGCGCGTTGTAGCAAGGACATGCAATTATTGGTGTCAGGTTTTTTTTGACCCGAAAGCAAAAAAATCTGAGCCATCGTCCTAACCCCACTATCCTGCTAGTCGGCGGAGCCACTTTAGTCTTATCTTAGGCCGATCCATACACCGACCAGTATCAGCAGAACGGAGAAAAATCGGTCCTGCGTTTCGGCGGCATGATCGGAACCGAGTTTCTGGCTAAACAGTTTTCCTGCCAATGCCCAGGTGAATTGCGTAAATACATTTAGTGCAAGAATACCAACTGACAAGGTTAGAACCTGCTTGGCGGGTCCAGCGCCGGGCACCAGAAATACGGAGAACATGGTGATCAGAATGATCGGAAATTTCGGGTTCACTGACTGTATTAGCAGACCTTCCCTGAAACCAAGATGCATGGCGCTATCGCGGTTTTTGGATCGGAGCCACATTCTTACTCCAAGCCAGATTACAAAGGCAGCCCCGATAAAACGTAGCGCAATCAGTAGACCGGGAACCATCAAAAGCAATTCCCCCATACCGATGCCAATAATCACGGAATACGAAAAATAGATGACATTGATTCCTGCAAAAAGAGGCAATGAGCCTTTTATTCCGACTCTCGCACCGGATATACTGGCGATAATATTTGCCGGACCGGGGCTAAATACCAGTGGGAACATCACCAGCAACCATTCAATCATTGCGTTTCCATTTCCTCGCTAAAATGCGACTATAGCGCACGGGACCCTACCGATCCCGGCAAAAACTCAGAGGCAAAAATGAACTGGACGGTTTATCTATCAGGAGAAATCCACACCAACTGGCGCGAACAGATAAAACAGGGCGCCGAGTCGCACGGTCTGGCAATCAACTTCATCTCAGCCGTCACAGACCATGAGGCCAGCGATGCAGCCGGTGACCTACTGGGTTCGGAAGACAGCAACTACTGGCGCGATCATAAATCAGCAAAAGTTAACGCCATCCGCAATAGAGTCCTGGTCGAAAAATGCGATATTGCGGTCGTGCGCTTCGGCGATAAGTACAAACAGTGGAATGCCGCATTTGACGCAGGGTACCTGGCGGCATTAGGCAAACCCTATATCACGCTGCACGATGAAGCGATCATTCATCCGCTAAAAGAAGTGGATGCTGCCGCGATGGCATGGGCAACTACGCCAGAACAGGTAGTCGAGATTCTGCTGTATACCATCAGCCAGAAGTAACCCGACCAGCCGCCAGACGAATCTTTTGTGAAAGCGTAACCAGCGCTGCAGATCGGGTCTTGGATGGTCAGAATTCGCATTACTCTGAGTCATGCCCTATAGCGCAAATCGGGACGCTATTCAAAGATAGCGTTTTTAACCAGTCGAAGCCTCTCACCATTAAATTCGATCACATCACCGGCGACCATTTTTTTACGTTTGCGTCTCTCTTCTTTACCGTTGACCAACACCTCGCCAGTCTCGATGGCCAGTTTCGCCAGCCCGCCGCTGGGTGCCAGCCCCTCAAACTTTAATATCTTGTAAAGCTCGACTGGCTCATTTGTCAGTATCACATCACGCATTGTTCAAAAGTCGCTTATAGATCAGTTGCTTATTTATGCTCTTCGAGCTACGAATCGAGCGGTCGGGGTTCGCTCCGAGACCGGCATAGCCGGGCGACAAGCGTAGCAATCTCTCCAGGCGCGCCATTTTTCGAAATTAGATCAAGCGGTTAGCGTATCATGCGCTGGCCGCTGTTTTCTTCGAAATGAGCAGAAGGTAATCCGAAGTACAGAGACGCAAAGAAGCAGATGGCGGAGTGGTACAACTATATTGTGCATCGGCCAAATGGAACACGCCGCACAAGCTGAAGGCGGACCTGCGGAACGCGAGTATTCCAAAAATCAACCGCGTCGTTTTTAGTATCGGCGGCAACAAGTTCAGAATCGTGGCATTGATGGACTACACCCGATACGGGATGTTAATTCGTTTCGTAGGAACCCACGAACAATACGACGAAATTGAGAAAATTTGAGATTGATGACGAAATGATTAGTGTTGAAACAGGAGTCGTTGTCGGCATTACCGACACTTTTCCGACATTAGCAATCCGGCAATTGGGTCGTCCACTGCCTGATCTGATTGGCGTGAACATCGAACTCCTGCGGTAGTTCCGCGACCGTCTTGTCGCCTTTGATTGCCGCCAATGCGATATTCGATTTGAATACCGCCGTCCGATTTTTCGGGTCCAGCTCTCAGGTCTACCATGGTTCGAAAGAAGGAACGTACCAACGTAAGTAATCGATCCATTCCTGCGGAAATTCGATGTCGAAGTAAGCACCCGAGATGACCGGCAGGATTGCTGCTGAAATGACAGCTCCAATGACCAGAAAGCCGATGCCGACCTGATTTGCGAAGCGATTGTGCCCCGTATCCATTAGCCAATACCGTACGCCGATACCAAGAGGGGCGATGACCGAAAATACGCCGAAGAAGTAGTAAGGTATGAAATAGTAAATGAATGGTGGGCCGCTCATGACCGAGGCGGGCCAGTAAAACGTGGTATCGAGATCGAAATACAAACGTGCCACGCCCAGCGATACAAGGTGCTGAGTCATAAAGACGAAAAAGACACCGCCAGAGATAATCTGGGTCCAGTGCCAGAATCCAGACGGACGTTTTCTTCTTAGTGACGTGATGAGCAATCTCGCTCCGACCAGCAGTTGCAGTGTGATCGAGGCTAGCAAAACGACCTCGATGACAGGCTGTCGGTAGACAATACGGAAAGTCGCCTGGACACTGTCGTAGGCAGCAATGCCGAAAATACCGGCCAGATGTGTCGCCAAATGGACGACAAGGAACAAAGTCAGAACAAAGGCATTGATCTTGTGGATGTTCCTCATAGTCGCGTGCGAAGGATTGGAAATAGGTATACGCATGGATTGGCTGCCAAATATCATCTCAAATTTTCATGAAACCACTGAATTGAGCGCTCAATCTGCTTTTTTGGTGTTTCCTTGAATCCCATGAGCTGAATCTCTCTGAGGCTGACCTTTCGAAGTTCCGAGCGCCAGGCCTTTTCCGCCTTCCACATGGCGCGGGCAATGCCGCAGGGTCGCTTGTAGCAATTCGATGCCTGTGCCGTCGGTCCGCGTTGCCTGATCTCGGTACAGCGAAACGAGGGCCCCTTGCCATCAACGGTCTCAACGATGCTAAGCAATGAAATTTTATCCGGAGACTTTGCGAGCTGATATCCACCGCCCGGGCCCTTTCGCGTCTTCACGATCCTGGCCGAAGAAAGTTGTTGAAGATGCTTTGCCAGGTAATGCTCGGGAAGGTCAAAATACTCGGCGAGTTTTTTTGCCGACAGCGCTGCATTATCTGGAAGTGATGCGAGCAGTGCGCAGCAGTGAACCGCCCATTCTGTGCCTTCGTTTATTCGCATAATAAGCGGATAATAAATATCCGTTTAAAAGAAGTCAATAATTATCCGGTATTCGGGCGGAGTGCTTACACCTGTCGAGAACGCACTATGCTTTGGCCCTTAACGGCAGCAAACGACCCTCACCGACTTTGACGGCGTCGCTACCAATGCGGCATACACGGAAAATTTCACGAGCCGAGAAATTAATTCGTCAGTACCTTTCCAAGGCATCCGGGTTCTCCCCAAATGCATCAATGTGTAAACCATGTATCCGGAACAATCTGTATGCTATGTGTCGAGCAGTTCAAAGGGCGTTGACCCGACACATAGTTAACACTTTGTCCGGAGCGAATGGGTTAGGGCCGGGTTCGGGTTTAGCATCGCCCCCATCCGGACGAATAGCTGGTCTGGTCCGAAAACCGAATCTGGACCTATGTAATTACCACTATTAAAAGTACCTTACGGGCAAAAGAGGGCACTTGCATGAGTAGATTTTCAATTGCGGGCTTGCAACTTGAAGCGGCGAACGGTGACAATCTGAATTCGATGGAGGTCGAGATCGGTTCCGCGGTTCGTCGCTTTCCATGGCTCGACATGGTCGTTCTGGCAGAGCTAAACGCATTCGGCGGTAAAATCGAGCACGCACAACCGATGCCTGGCCCGGCCGAGCAGCGTTTCTGTGAGCTTGCTCGCAAACATGGTATATGGCTCTTGCCCGGGTCTATGCTGGAACAATCAGACGGCCAAATTTACAACACAGCACCGGTGATAAATCCGGACGGAGACGTCATCGCTCGCTGTCGCAAACAGTTTCCCTGGCTTCCTTATGAAGAAGGCGTAACCCCGGGCAGCGACTCTGTCGTATTTGAAGTTCCCAAAATCGGTTGTTTTGGTGTATCGATTTGTTACGACATGTGGTTTCCGGAGACGATCAGGGCAATGGCGTGGATGGGGGCCGAGGTCATCCTGCACCCGAGTTTAACGAGCACTATTGACCGAGAGGCAGAGATTGCCATCGTAAAGGCAAGCGCTGCTACCAATCAGTGTTACTTCTTCGATGTCAACCTTGCTGGGCCATTAGGCGCTGGACAGTCGTGTATCGCGGGTCCTGGTGGAGAGTTGATTTATCAAGCCGGAACAGGCCGCGAAATAATACCTCTAAAGCTGGATCTTGACTATGTAAGCGATGTCCGGAAAAACGGTTGGCACAATCTGGGTCAACCGCTCAAGAGCTTCCGCGATAGCCGGGTAGTGTTTCCACAATATAACGAAGGCTACGCGTCGCCGTCTCTCAAAGCGCTGGGCGACCTACGTATTGCCGGCCGTCAGACCGATGACAGATGATTCAAAGACTAAAGCGGCACTGCTGGACCACTACGGAGTCTCTAACTGGCACTACGAAAGCCCGTGACACTTGGGTAGCTTGTAGTGCTAGCAGCTGTTGAATCGCTGATTGTGCTTCATCGGTAGCCGCTTAGCCTGGACTCGAAAATTGTTGGGGAGGCCAACATGAGCACGAGAATCATCTTTCAGAAAAAGCAACTTGCGATCGCTGTTGCCAGCATCATTGCGGGCACGAGCCCGCAAGCAATTGCGCAATCGGTCGATGCTGAGGCTGATGAGCTTATCGAAGAAATTATTGTCACGGCCAGTCGCCGTGAACAGAACATTCTCGACGTGCCATACAATATCACAGCCGTTTCCGGCGAAGATATCGCCGCTTCGATTACGCTGGACAATGCGGAATTGCTGCGCTCGGTCCCGGGTGTTGGCCTGGTGGATCAGGGGCCACGAAATGGAGCCCAGTTCAACAGTATTCGAATTCGCGGCATCAACGTTGACGGATCGGCGTTCGGTGATTTCGCTGTGGCGTCCGTTGCAACTGTGGCCACTTACGTAAACGACACGCCGGTGTTTGCAAATCTGGCACTGATCGATCTCGAGCGTGTTGAAGTGCTAAGAGGGCCGCAAGGCACGCTTTACGGCTCGGGCGCACTCGGTGGCACGATAAAGTATCTGATGCGTGAGCCTCAGTTCGAAGATACCGAGGTAAGCGTGGGCACGGTGTTTGCAAACGTCGAGGGCTCCAGCGATATCGGCTATGCTGCGACGGGCATCCTCAATGTTCCCGTCAGCGATACATTCGCATTTCGTGCAAATATTTACTGGCGCGACTATCCAGGCATTACCGATTACATCAACTTGTATGAGCTTGATGGGGGCGGGGTACCTGTTGCACCGAACGGTATTTTCGCCAGAGGATACGATTCCACTAACTACACGGCCAAGAAGGACCTTGACACGTTTGAGAGTCTTTATGGACGATTCAGTGCACGTTGGCAGCCTAGTGATCGGTTCGACGCGGTACTCACCTTTATCCATCAGGATGACGAAATCGGTGGTCGACGCCAGCAAACGCAAGGCAGCGATGGGCTTGACCAACCCTATCCCGACTACACAAACGGTGCAGTGATCCCGGAACCGTACGAGCGTGATTTTGATTTTGGATCGCTGGAGATGGATTTCGACTTCGGTTTCGCGACGTTGACGTCGGCAACATCCTATTACGACAACAATGGCGGCAGCGATACTGACAATACGGGTTTCTATGCGAACAACTTCGCCAATTTTTACTATTTTTACCCCCGACCGCTATACACAGCCGAGCGTACCTTCGGGGACAAGGCGCTGGTTCAGGAAATTCGTCTGGTTTCCAATGGCGACAACACCATTGACTATGCGGTAGGCGCGTTCTATCAGGATCAGGAACGTGGCTCGACACAAGTGAGTGACCTGGTCGGTTTTGAGGCCTGGGCAGACGCGGCGTTTTTCCCGGGCGATTTCGTATCGACCGACAACGTATTCACCTACGAGAGATCGGAGGATTACAGAGAATTTGCCGTGTTCGGTGAAGTTACCTGGCATGCAAGCGATCGTCTTCATCTCACGGGAGGGTTGCGATACTTTGACATCAAATCGGACATTTTAACGTTTGTGCGTGTCGGTGCGTACGATAGCTTCGCGGGCTCTGTCACAACGCCATTCAAAAGCAGTGAAAGCGATACGATTTTCAAGGCCAATGTTGCCTATGAATTCAGCGACAATGACTTGCTGTATGCAACGGTTTCTGAGGGATTCAGGCGCGGTGGCAATAACGGCGTTCCAACGATCGGCCGTTTTGAGAATGATCCAGGGTGGGTTGTCTTCAGCGCAGACAGGGTCACTAACTACGAAATAGGCGTAAAGGGCCTTTTGGGCAAAATGCGATACGATGCCAGCATCTTTTACATGGACTGGCAAGATCCACAGTTCAATACGTCCGCGCCAAACGGTGCATTCTTCGCGGTGGTCAATGGCGACAAGGCCGAAACGCAAGGAATAGAACTTCAGTTAAGCGGCCCGCTGAGCGATAAGTTTAGTTACGCATTGGGTTACGCTTACGTCGACGCGCAGGTGGCTGCCGACTTTTACACGCCGATAGATATTTTCACGGGGCAGCCGACGCTGATTGCTGAATCCGGAACACCGTTGCCCGGGATAGCCGAACACTCGGTCAACGTGGCTCTGGAGTACGCGACGCTTCTGACCTCGGTGCTTGGCATGACTGTCCGCTTGGATGGCTTTTATCAATCCAAGACGCAAAACTCCCTGGATCCGACCATACTGCAGGCAGAGGCTTTTCCGGGTTTCTCGATCTGGAATACGAGTGTAACGTTTGGTACAGATAAATGGTTTGTTGCCGCTTTTGCTAAAAACATCTTCAACGAAGAGGGTACGACGGGTGCATTTACACCGGATGCCTTCGGAACTGTTCCAACGGCTGAATTTTATGGTAGCAGTGCTAGACAATTTATTGCTCTGCCGAGGACCGTCGGAGTATCCCTCAACTACAGCTTTTAGTTGAGCCAGGTAGAAAAACTGCTGCGGCAGGCGCGGACGTTTCAAAAGCGCTCGGATTTTGCCGCCATGGCAACTTGTGCATATCGTGCGTTTGGTTTGCGGCCCCGACGTCTTGACGTAAGATTTTTGTGGGCGGAGGCGCTGATCTGCACCGGAAGCATCGCTGAGGCCAGAGCACAACTCGCCGAGATCGAGCGAATGGCGGGCAGCGATGCTGCGGCCTGGAATCAACTGGTTTTGTTCCATACACAATTGGGACGACATAGTGATGCCTACAACTGCGCCAAGCATCTGGAATCATTGACGCCGCGCTCGTCGCATGCGTTGTTTTCAGTCGCGAGCGCGGCCATGACCATTGGGCGGCTTGACGAGGCTGAGAGTCTGTTGGACCAGATAATTTCCAGCGATCCCGGTGAGGCGGAGGCCTACTACAACCGGGCTACCTTGCGACGGCAGACCCACGACCAGAACCATATTGACGAATTGCAGGCGCGCCTTGACGGGACACCGAGAGGCGCGCCTGGCGAGATTCCGCTGTGCTATGCGCTGGGCAAAGAATATGAGGATCTCGGCGAGTACGAGAATTCTTTTTTATTCGTTTCTCGGGGCGCGGCGGCGCGGCAGGCGAAAATGTCATACGACGTTGCGACAGATAATGCGGCGATTGGTGAAATCATCAAAACATTTGACGTTACGTGGCGAGACAAAATAGCCCCTGGAAAAGACTTTGATGGACCAATTTTCGTGCTGGGGCTCCCACGTAGCGGAACTACTCTGGTCGATAGAATTCTCGATGCTCATCATGACGTGGCCAGTCTGGGCGAAGTAAGCGATTTTGCATACGCTGTAATGCGTGCTGGTGGTCCGGTTTCTGGCAAGTCGGAGTTGATCAGACGTGCCGCCGACGCGGATCTCACAGAGCTGGGCAAAGGCTACTGGAACGCATTGCAGGGTTATGGTGAGAAGCCGCCCTATCTGATCGACAAGACTCCGGCGAACTTTCTCTACCTGGGGCTGATCATGGCGTCGCTGCCGGGCGCACGTGTCGTCCACGTTCGTCGCCACCCTATGGCGAGCGGATATGCCATGTACAAAGCACTGTTTCGCATGGGCTATCCCTATTCCTACGACCTTGAACAAATCGGCCGCTACTACGCTGCCTACCATCGACTGATGGAGCACTGGCGTAGTCTGTGGCCCGGAAAGATACTGGATGTCGACTACGAGGAGTTGGTCGACGATCAGGAAGCTGTCAGTCGGAGCATCGCTCGCCATTGCGGGTTGGAGTGGTCGGCTGCTTGCCTGACTTTCTACGAACAGGCAACGCCGACTGCGACAGCTAGTGCGGTCCAGGTACGGCAGCCGATATACCGCCATGCCCGTGACTTGTGGCGGCAAATCGAGCATCAACTTGAGCCGCTGGCTCGTACTCTGGTATCGGAGGGAATAACAAAATGCCTTTGAATAGCGCCGCTGGCTTGACACTGAGACTCATGCTGCTGACGAGCCTGGTGTCTTTCGACGCATCGGCCGCAGACGGACGTATCCTCACAGCCGAGTACCTGCAGGGAACCGACGAGCACGCGCGGCCGCTGCCCATGACGGAGTTTGCTGAGCCCGGCAGCTCGCGCGCTGCAGAGGGTCAGTTTACCGGCGTCCTGAAGTTGCTCGATGTGGGACAGCACGGAAAACTAAAAGTCATTCATGACCCGTTCGATCTTGTCGGGCAGTATGCAGATCCGATCTTGCATCTGCCGGGTTTTGAGTTCGACTTCGTTCAGCGAGACGGTGACCTGATTCCGATACGCCGTGGAGTCATCAGAACAAAACACCCGTTCTGGGAGTATATTCTGCAGCCCGGCCGAGTGTGGAAGGAGCCCGGTGACGGTTCGTGGTCGCGCGCTTCCCTGCCTTTTTCCCTGCAGGAGCGCAGCGCAAATTGCACCCACAATGGCATGCTGACCTGGCTGTTCGACGGTGACGGAAATGTGTCCCGCGTTGCCTATCAAATCAGCAGCGAGACTTGTGCCTACCTCAAGTTCAACATGTGGGGTGTTGTGCCCGCTGTATTCGACATAGGGGAAGTCGCGGGTGCCGACGAGGCGATTAGCCGGCTGGACAGGCATCGTGCTGCGCGACTCCCCGTGAAACCCATTGCGATGCTCGCCAAAGACTATCCCGGCGTCAACCCGGCCAACATCGGGGCAGTTGACGGCGTCAAGGCCGAGGACATGACGGTTTACGGCCTGCTAGCCGACGGTGTGCACTACCGGAGCGGATGTCAGACCCGCCACGGGCCGTATCCTTTCTGTGATTCGCTGCCGTTGCCGTCGTACTCCACCGCCAAGTCGATTTTTGCCGGCGTGGCACTCATGCGCATGGAAAAACTGTACCCGGGAATTGCGGCGCGAAGCATCAGCTCACTCGTTCCGGAATGTTCCGCGAAACAATGGGCTGACGTCAGCGTCGAGAATGCGCTGGACATGGCGACCGGCAGCTATAAAAAGGCGCGGCCGAACGCGGACGAAGGCAGCAAGCCAAACGTCGCGTTCCTCGATGACGATACACACGCTACGAAAATTGACTTCGCCTGCAATCACTTTAAACGTCGTGCCGATCCGGGAACCAAGTGGATTTACCACACGTCAGATACCTATCTTGTGGGCACTGCATTGCAAAACTTTGTCTCGCAGCAGGGCTCAGCCGATGATCTTTACGAGCAAATCCTGAAGCCGATTTGGGATAGATTGGACCTGAGTCCGCTCCTCGACGATACGAAGCGTACCTACGATGACGCAGCACAGCCGTTTGTCGG
>CAYUOY010000067.1:0-20268 GCA_964446495.1 uncultured Woeseiaceae bacterium
GTGGCCCGTCTCGGTCATGCGTCCACCCCGCCGGCTTTGCATGGTTGCCTGCAACGAGGCACGCTTTTCGGCCAACCAGTCGCCGCGTTGTACTGCTGTGTCACAGCCATCTTTTCGCCGCCGCTCTTCTTCCGCAGTGCGGAACTCGCGAAATTCCTCATAAGACTGAATTTCCAGCTTGAGTTCCTGGGCCATCAGGTCAACGTAAATGGCGTCGTCAAGAAAACCGAGTCCGGGAACATCATCCGAAATCAAATCGTCCGGGTCACAAAAATATACCATGGCATTGAGCACACGTTGACGGTCCTGTTCACCAAGTTGCCATTCCGTGTCAGTGAGCATGTCGATGACGACTTGCAGTTTGTCCAGGCGATCCGCGATAAAATCGGGCAGTCCCTGGTCATGGGCATCCCGGATCAATTTGCGGGCGGCATCCTCAATCTCGGTATCGCTGTGACCCTCTTTCATGGTCGATTTTGCCCGATCAATAACTTGCTGGAAATGTTGCAGGTCTCTGTCACTCAGCGTAAAGGTAATATCAAGAGGCATGACTTTTTATCCCGATTCCGTGTGGCCTGATTGTAATACGATCAGGCATCATCGGCCATGCGTATGTCGGGTTTGGTACGATGAGCCATTATCTTGCCGCCCGGCCATCAGGCACGCATACTGTTTTTTCATTCCTGCCATGCAGCGTGTCAGTCCCATGCCAGACTCCGAATTACCGGCGAATTCAGCTCCCCAAGGCCCGATGGATGTCGTCGCATCATTGCCGCCGGCATTCTCACCACGGCAGGCAGTCGATATCGCCCGCGAGCACTACGGTCTCAAGGCAGAGGCAACCGGTCTGGTAAGTGAGCGGGATCAGAATTTTCGACTATTGCTGGACGACGGCAGGCAGTTCGTTCTAAAGATTGCGAATGCTCTTGAGGATCCGCTGGTTACGGATTTTCAAATCCAGGCGCTGCGGCACGCCCAGGCTCAGGGTGACGCGTCGATCAGGGTGCCGGAGGTCCTGAGGACGACGCGCGGTACGTACAGTGTTGTTCTGGAATTTGACGGGCAATCGCACGTCATTCGGCTTGTTAGTTATCTCGCTGGAAGGCCGCTTGGTTCGGCGACACCGGATCGAATCCTGGCCGGAAAAATGGGATGCTATCTGGCTCGACTGGGAGTCGCGCTCAGCGATTTCTCACACCCGGGTGCCGACCACCGCCTGTTATGGGACATGAAAGAGGCGGCTTCTTTACGGGCTATCCTGCATCACATTCGTGATGTAGACACGCGTGAACGGGCGGTTCGCACACTGGATGACTTCGAGTCGCGTTGCTTGCCGGTTTTCGATGCCCTGCGATGGCAGGTAATCCACAATGATATGAACCCGGACAATATCTTGCTCGCAGATAGCGGGGTCGCGGATATCGTCGGGGTCATCGATTTTGGCGACATGTTGCGATCTCCACTCATCGTCGATGTGGCAGTGGCGGCTTCCTATTTGCGTGAACTCAACGGAGATCCCCTGTCGCTGATTGCCGAATTTATCGCCGGGTACCACCGCGAAGTGCCGCTGTCGCGTGCAGAAATCGATATTCTTCATGACCTGATCAAAGTGCGGCTGCTGACGACGGTGTCCATCCTGAGTTGGCGGGAAGCGACTCGTGGGGCAGGTGATGCCTATTTGCAGGCGGCGGCCAACGCTGAGGTCACGGCAGAATTATTTCTCGGAAAGATGTGCGAGATACCAAACGATAGCGCGACCCAGGTCTACCGCCAGGTTTGTGCTTCAGCGTCAATTCGTTCCACGCCTTGACATGCGAGGGCTAGCCCGTGCTAGCTGCTGTTGTAGGGGTCGAAGCCGCCGCCGAGCTCTGGAGTCGATTCACTTTCATTACTATCGTCTTCACCGAGGACCTTGCGTAACATTTGAGTGCTAACCAGGGAGAGTTCCTCGGGTGCTGATGTGCCGGGCATTTCGGCCGGCTCCAGGATTACTTCGGCCTCGCTGCTGCGTCTTGCCGTTTCGTTCAGGTTGCCCTCCAGAATCGCCTGAATATCGAAGTCGTCGATGATCTCGAATATCCCGGTGGCGGCATCTCGTGCCAGGACACCCTCATCACCGCAGGACGCGGCTTCCTCAATGGAGCGCTGGCTGACGATGTCATCCGAGGCCAGCAAGGCCTGTAACTGCTCGGTGGAGATAAGCTCCAGTTGTGCCGTTTCAACGGCGCCCGCCCAGACTGACCGCCCGCGGGAGTCGGTCTTTATCTTGGCCGGCGTGGCTCGTTTCGGATCATCCGACATGGATATTCTCCTGACATTTTCGGGCAGTCTGGCAAACAGGCCAGATTTTAGCCCGGAAATTCGATCCTGACGTGCTATCGCGAGGTGGCAACGCCTGAATTGAGAAAATCAGACCATAAATGGCTATTTACGTGACATAAAACCTGTGGATCACGTCCCAGACTGATTTCCACAGGCGCAGTATCATGTGCGTGTTTCCTTCGGTTGGTAGCACATTTGACGCCATGGCAATGGTCATCCCACTGGCAATATTACTCTGTTTCAGCGCCGTCTGTTACATGCTGCTGGCAGCGCGTCTGTTTCGACAAAAGCACGAGGTCGGCAATCTTCCCATCGGGCTGACCTTCGTTGTCATCGGCATTTGGGTCCTGGGTGGTGCCGTCGAACTGCTGGCGACATCGTATAACGTATTCCTGGTCGGTCGCGTCGGTCACTTCGTCGGAACATCGATTCTGCCAGTTACACTATTGCTCTACTTTCGCCAGTACACGGGCCGCGATACTTCTCGTGACATGATCCTGACGTTGATGATCCTTCCCGTGTTTTCGATTATCGTCGCGGCGACAAACTCCTTGCACGAATTCATGTGGTTCTTGCCGGCCGCGAACGCTGCCGGGGAATTTTTCACCCGACCGCTGGCCTGGGGCCCCTGGTTTCTTTTCCTGCACGCACCCTATGGCTATCTGGTCGTCGGATTCGGTGTCCTGACGCTGGTCATGCACAGTCATGCGGTTGCTCCGGCAAACCGCCGGCGACTGTTCATGCTGGCAGGTGCGACGATAATTCCGATTCTCGCGGTCGTGGCCTATGACTTTGGACTGGGCCCGGACACGGTTTCTCTGCTGCCGATCGTATTTACCGTCATGCTGCCCGTTTACGCCTGGCTTTTTATCGGCGAGCAAATCGCCGAGTTTTCACCACTCGCCTATGAAACGGTGTTTCAGAATATGCAGGATCCCGTGGTGGTGGTGGACGATAAGCAACGCATCATCGGCCTCAATCACGGTGCCGAAGAGCTGTTGAGTCTAAAAGAGACTCACGCTTTGCGCTCCTCACTCGAATCGGTCTTTGGGGAAGACGTTCCGGAAGTATACGAGGCACTGGAAACCGGGCGACCGCAGCGCATGATGACCTCAACCGGACGCTTTCTGCACATTCAGGTGTCACCGATAAAAAGCAGTGGCGGGTCGGCGCGATCCGCTCGCGTACTGATGTTTCGTGATGTCAGCGATGTCGAAAAAGCGGAGCGCGACGTTCGCAACAGCGAACTCATGTTGCGCACGCTGGTGGATCACTCCGTCAATGGAATTATTCGGCTGCGATGGGTGGCCGATGAAAGGGGTAACAAGACGCTCCGATGTATATTCGCCAACAAGGCGGCTGGACGATTCCTGCATACCGATCCGGATGACATGATCGACCGCACGGTCGATGAACTGGTCAATCTGGCATCGAGCGGCATGGATCCGCAGGACGCCGAAAGTGTTCAACAACAATTTCGAGTTAGTACCGAACGTGGTGAGATCATCGATACCGAAGCGCGCGTCGGTGGCAAGACTACCGGTAAGTGGATGCGTGTCATCGGAGAGCCGGTGGGAGATGACGTCGCCATAACGTTCATGGACATCACGGACAAGAAGGCCAAGGAAATCCAGATGGAGTCCTACGCCTGGTCAGACCCGTTGACGGACGTCCTGAATCGACGCGGATTCGAACGCGACGCAGCAGAGCGACTGGCGGCAAGCGATGATGATGCGACCGGCGCGCTGCTGTTCATTGACCTGAACGAGTTCAAGAAAGTGAACGACAAATGGGGTCACCAGATCGGTGACCAGCTCCTGACCATCGCGGCGGAGCGCTTGCGAAATGCGCTGCGTTCCTGCGATATCATCGGACGTCTTGGTGGTGATGAATTTGTGGCGCTGGTTCCCGATGTGAGCGAGGGAACGGCGGAAAAACTGGCGGAACGGTTGACCCAGGCTCTTGCGGAACAGTACTTCATGGGCGAACAAAAACTGACCTGTCCCGCGAGTATCGGCCTCGCGCTCTATCCTGGACATGCGAGTACTCTGACTGGCTTGCTGCGCGCGGCCGATCGGGCCATGTATAGCGCTAAAGAGCATTACCGCGATACCGGCGAGACCGGTTTGATGAAATTTCTCGACCAGGCGATGTAGTCTGGCTCGTGGCAATCCCATGGCAGCCATGACCCTTAACAGTTCTTGACGGAACTATAGAAATAACAGCACCGCTCGCCGTGCTGATTGATCATAATGGTGCCTGTTAATCGTCATCGATCAGGGCGCCATGAGTGCAGCCGTATTGTCCGACCCCGAACATGAGGCCGTAATCCGCTTCGAGAGCATCGGTCGGGCGTATCAAATGGGCGTGGAAACCATCCATGCTCTGCGCAGCGTATCGCTCTCGATTGCGCGCAACGAATACGTTGCAATTATGGGTCCGTCCGGATCCGGCAAGTCGACACTGATGAATATCATCGGCTGCCTGGATTCACCGACGAGCGGGCAGTACTGGCTGAATCGCCAGCTGGTTTCGGCGATGAATGACCGGCAACTCGCCCGGGCCAGGAACCAGGACATCGGCTTTGTTTTTCAAACCTTTAACCTGCTGTCTCGCATGACGGCATTGAGTAACGTTGAGGTCCCGTTGATCTATGCCGGACTGCGGCGCAAAGAGCGCCGGCAGCGAGCGCAGCACGCGCTCGAGACCGTTGGATTGGCCGACAGGGTGAGTCATCGACCCGCGGAAATGTCGGGCGGTCAGCGACAGCGCGTCGCCATAGCGCGGGCGCTGGTTACGAACCCAAGCATTCTTCTTGCCGATGAACCGACCGGCAATCTCGACTCCAGAACAGGCGATGAAATCATGACTCTCTTTAATGAATTGCACGAGAACGGCAACACGCTGATTCTGGTTACGCACGAACCGCACGTTGCAGAGCACGCGGCAAGAACCGTTCGGTTGAGTGACGGCGAAGTCGTCAGCGATAAATCGACCGCGGCAGGCCAATGAAGACAATCTCAGTCATGTTGCTGGTCATGTTGCTGGTCTCTTGTGCCGAAGAAAAGGCATCGGCACCAATATATGATTCGGCGGCCGTTGAGCGCAAGACGATCGAAGTCAGTGTGGGTTCTGCCGGCATCGTCGAACCACTGGCGACGGTTGAAGTGAAGTCCAAAGCGTCGGGTGAGGTGCTGGAACTACTGGTCGAAACAGGTGACAACGTGAAGCAGGGCGACCTGATGGTGCGCATTGATCCACGCACGGTACGCAATCGGCTTGCGCAGGCCGACGCCGAATTGAAGGCGGCGCTGTCACGGCGTACGATTTCACGGTCACAAATGAAACGCGCCGAATTACTGGTGCAAAAAAGGACCTTTACAGAGGCCGATCTGGAGCAAGCTGCGCTGGAGTTGGCGAATGCGCAATCGCAGGTTGTGAGCACCGAGGTGGCGGTCGAGAATGCACGAATCGCTGTCGATGACACGGAAATTCGGGCTCCGATATCCGGAACGATCATTGAAAAGCCGGTGGAAAAGGGTCAGGTTATCTCCTCACCGACACAGGATTTCGGTGGTGGTACGCCGCTGCTGAAGATGGCCGATTTAAGCGCTGTGCAGATTCGGGCGTTGATCGATGAAACCGATATCGGCAAGGTTAGTTCAGGGATGCTGGCTCGAGTTACGGTCGCCGCGTATCCAAATCAGCCCTTTGCCGGCGAGGTTCTGAAGATTGAGCCACAAGCAGTCGTTGAGCAAAATGTCACTATGTTCGCGGTTCTCATTTCGATTCAGAATCCGGATGACCTGTTGATGCCGGGTATGAACGCAGAGGTTGAGGTGTCCGTAGCCCGTCGCGAAAACGTACTTACCATACCGGTCATGGCCTTGCGCACGGATCGCGATGTGGCAGCCACCGCTGATATTCTCGGCCTTAGCGAAGCCGAAGTTCGCGCGCAAATCAATCCGGGTGGTTCGAAAACGGTAGCAGAGAACGAGCAAGACCAGGGTGCGACAATGTCCGTGATGGGACGGACGGTCAGATTGCCACCGGGTGTCGAACCTGACACCGTACGTGCCACCATGAAAAAGCGTCACTCCGGAGCAAGTCTGAACAGCGAAGAAAAGAAGCTGCTGCGATCAATCTTCGCTGACAGCAACGGGTCAGCTGGCGAGAGGCGGCCGCGTGGCGCGAACACAGACTATCGTTTTGGTGGCGATTTTTGGGTGGTGATCGACAAGGGTGACGGTAGTACGCAGATTGTTCCGGTACGCGGTGGGCTTACTGATCTGGATCGGGTAGAGGTGGTTGCCGGACTGCAGGAGTCGGATCGAGTGCTCATCTTACCGAGTGCGCATCTCGTTGAGACGCAGGAAAGGTTGCAGCAGTTTATAAATCGGCGCGTTGGCACCGTGCCTGGCATCAAGTCCCGATAATGTTGCTATCGGAGACATTGTGGATCGCGCTGCAATCGATCAGTGGCAATCTGTTTCGGGCCGCCTTGACCATGCTGGGTATCGTGATCGGTGTTGCCGCGGTCATTACCATGGTCGCGTTGGGTACCGGCGCCCAGCAGGCCATTGACCAGCAAATGGAAGCGTTGGGGGGCGATATCCTGTCCATCGGCCGGAGCAATCGTTTCAGTCACGGTGTGGCTCGGGATCAGTCTGCGCTGACCACCGAGGATGCGGCGGCATTAGCGAGCGGATCTCGTTATCTCGATGGCGTCGTGCCGGAAATCAATTCGCGCTTCCAGGTCAAGTATGGCAATCGGAATCTCAATATTTCGGTTCTCGGTATCACGCCGAATTATATCGACGTGCATGGCTTCACCGTGCAGGCGGGTCGAATGTTCAATACGGCGGACGACTCAAGTCGCCGGCGAGTGGTTGTGCTGGGTAACGAGATTCCCGGCATGCTCGAAACTGACGCTGCCAGTATTATTGGCCGCACCGTGCAGATTCGTGCCATCAGTTTCGAGGTCATTGGCGTGCTGGAGGCAAAAGGCTCCAGCGGCTGGCGGAATCCCGATGACGATGTATGGATTCCGCTGCGTACGGCACAGTTTCGTGTCACCGGCAATGACCTGGTCGAGTCCATTAGCGTGAAAGTAAGAGACGGGGTTGCGATCGAACTGGCCATGGTTGATATCGAGCGCATTTTGCGCCGCGAACACGGCATTCTTCCCGGCAAGGACAACGACTTTTCGATTTTCAATCGCAAGCAGTTTCTCGACTCACGTCAGGAAGCCGCCGAGGTATTCACCTACTTGCTCGCCGGTATCGCGGGAGTCAGCCTGTTGGTGGGCGGTATCGGCATCATGAATATCATGCTGGTGACGGTGACCGAGCGAACTCGTGAAATCGGAATTCGCAAGGCGCTGGGGGCGACGAAAGGAAATATTTTGTTGCAGTTTCTGGTCGAGGCGATGGTTTTGTGCCTGATTGGTGGCGGGCTTGGACTGGCTTTGGGTGCCGGGGCGGCTTACTTTGCCGCCGAATTTGCCGGTTGGCAGACGGTAGTTACGAAGGGGTCGGTCGTTACGGCGTTTGCCTTCAGCGCCGGGGTAGGGCTGTTTTTCGGCATCTGGCCGGCGCGGCGTGCAGCCAGTCTCGATCCCATAGATGCATTGAGGCACGAATAGCGGTTTGCAGTCGGTAATATATAGGGCGTAACGCTGGTCTTTAACAGGGTCACCAATGGAGCATAAGCAATGAATTTTGGCCAGAAACTTCTCTACATCACTATCACGGCGTTGTTGATTGCATCGTTGGTGTTGTCGCATTCGACCCGCGTTATCGCCGCCGACTATGAACAGTTGCCCGCGAAGGCGGAGGACACCGATCCGCTTAAGACCGGAGATCGTGCGCCGACATTTACGGTCCGTACGGTCGATGATGAGCCCTACGCATTCGATCCCGACAAGCTGGATCGGCCGACCATCCTGATTTCGTTTCGTGGTGGCTGGTGCCCCTACTGCAACATGCACCTGTCCGAACTGCGCACGGTGATCCCCCAGATTCGGGAAGCCGGGGTCGATATCCTGTTCTTGTCCAATGACGCACCCAGTCAGCTGTACAGCAGCCTGAAGCAGGAAACGCAGGACAACATTGCCGGTCTGGACTATGTGATTCTCTCCGATGCGAACCTGTCTGCGGCTCGTGCGCTGGGAACGGCTTTTCGCGTTGACAAGAAACTGACCAGTTACCTGGACAAGAAAGACCTCGATTACAGCGGCTCGTCGATCGGCAAACATAACGCACTGGCAGTTCCCGCCGTTTACGTCGTTGATGCTTCCGGTAAGATCGTCTATGACTTCGTTAATGCCGATTACAAAATACGGCTATCGGCGGACGACTTGCTGCTCGCGGCTCAAAATGCCATGTAAGTAACCGTGGCTAATATGGATTGTGAAACGCGCGGGCTTCAGCCCGCGCGTTTCGTTTGGCCTTTGGACGCATTTGAGAGATAGTAGTGGCTGGTGTTGGCGCGGGGGGCTGCACAGTGGAGAACGAACGCGGGATGATTTCCCGGCTATTGACTTCGGCGACGAAAATCGAGGCCGGCGAACTAAAAGCGACGCTGTTGTCATTCAGTTTCATATTCCTGTTGATGGTTGCGTACAACATGCTAAAGCCAGTGCGCGATGCGATGGCGCCGGAATGGAGTGATGTCGAGCTCGCGTCGCTGTGGACGATCAACTTCGTATTTAGCACCATTGCAGTCGGCCTGTACGGGTGGTTTGTTTCCAGGGCGAAGCTCCGGAATATTGTGCCGGCTGTCTATGGATTTTTCGCGGCCTCCTTTGTGCTGTTCTATGTTGGCGCAAGCGTGCTGTCAGAGAGCGCGTACATTAACAAGGCATTCTATGTCTGGTTGAGTCTGTTCTCGCTGTTTCACGTATCGGTGTTCTGGAGCCTGATGTCGGATCTTTTTCGCAAGGATCAGGCGCCAAGGTTATTTGCCTTTATCGCCAGTGGTGCCAGCATCGGCACGTTGGTCGGTGGCGCCATCACGCTTCTGCTCGCCAACAAGGTGGGCACCCTCAATCTGATGCTGGTTGCCGCCGTAATACTGGTTCTGACCATTCCGCTCATCACGATTTTGCGTGCGGCAGTCGGTGATGTGGTGGCCGACCGGAACAGGGAGTCGGACATCAGCAGCAACCCATTCGCCGGGTTTCGACGCTTCATCAGCAATCCGTACCTGCTTGGCATCGCCTTGTTTATATTCCTGTATACGTTCATTGGCTCCTTTGCCTATTTCGAATTGAAGAACCTGATGGCGAATAACGATCGGGATACCAATACCGCCATCTGGGCCGGCATTAACCTGGCCGTCAACGGGATCGCGATTGCGACGGCGATGCTGGCAACCGGCCGTATCACTACGACGATTGGTCTCGGTAAGACGCTGGCGCTCGTCCCGCTGCTGGTCGCAGTTGCATTGCTGGTAGTTTTTATGAATCCGGCACTGGCGATCGTGATCATCATGTGGGTGGTGTTGAAGTCAGGAAATTATTCGATTACCCGACCCGGGCGCGAAATGCTGTATACCACGGTCAGTCGGGAGGATCGTTTCAAAACCAAGCAGGTCATCGATATCGTGGTTTATCGGGGTGGCGATGTTTTTTCCGGCTGGGTATTCGCGTTCCTGACGGCTTCGCTTGGCCTCGGCATGGGGCCGATTGCGATTCTCGGGGCGGCGGTGGCCATTTTGTGGGCGTACGTTGGACTCAGGCTTGGTAACACCTATGACCGCGAGCCTCAATCCCCCGCGGAACCTGCGTCATGACCAGTGCCTGGATTGTTGACGCGGTTCGGACGCCGATAGGACGATATGCCGGCGCATTGTCCTCTATCCGACCGGACGATCTCGCCGCCATACCCATCGCCGCACTGCTGGAGCGCAATCCGTCGGTCGATGCGGCGAGGATCGATGACCTGATTTTAGGTTGTGCCAATCAGGCCGGAGAAGACAATCGCAACGTCGCGCGCATGTCCGCATTGCTTTCTGGCTTGCCGGTTGATGTGCCGGCCACGACCGTGAATCGATTATGTGGTTCGGGCATGAACGCGCTGGGTAATGCCGCTCACGCTATCAAGGCAGGCGATGCCGACCTTGTTATTGCCGGCGGTGTTGAATCCATGTCGAGAGCGCCATTTGTGCAGGCCAAGCCGACGGCCGCGTTCTCCCGCACTGTCGAGATGTTCGACACCACGCTCGGCTGGCGCTTTATCAACCGTCGACTTGAAGACCAGTACGGTGTCGATTCGATGGCCGAGACGGCAGAGAACGTGGCTGAAGATTTTGATATATCCCGTGACGATCAGGATGCGTTCGCATTGCGTAGTCAGATTAAGGCCGCTGACGCGTTGGCGAATGGAAATCTGGCAGAAGAAATCGTTCCTGTACCCGTGCCTCAGCGACGTGGCGACCCGCTGCTGGTGGATACCGACGAGCATCCCCGTGTCGGCTCCACGCTGGAGGGTCTTGGAAAACTCAAGCCGTTCGTGCGTGCCGAGGGCACGGTAACGGCGGGCAACGCTTCGGGCCTCAATGATGGCGCCTGCGCGGCGCTGGTTGCCTCGGATGCCGCGGTCAACCAGTACTCGCTGCAGCCGCTGGCCAGAATCGTGACTTGGGCCGCGGCCGGTGTTGAGCCGCGAATTATGGGTATCGGACCGGTTCCTGCCGCCATGAAGGTGCTGGCGAAGGCGGGCCTCAGTATCGAGCAGATGGACGTCATTGAGTTGAACGAGGCATTCGCGGCGCAAGGACTGGCGGTATTACGAGAGCTTGGTGTGGCGGACGATGCCACGCACGTCAATCCAAATGGCGGTGCCATTGCGCTTGGTCATCCGCTTGGTATGTCGGGCGCAAGAATCACAGCGTCTGCGGCGTATCAATTGCGGCGCCAGCAAGGGCGTTATGCGCTGTGCATGATGTGTATCGGCGTCGGTCAGGGAATCGCGATGATTCTTGAGCGAACGTCATGAGCGACACTCCCGTCACCCGCTTCAAGCAGGACCTGCAACATCTTGGCGAGCGCATTCGGTCACGCCGGACCACGAATTTGTTTCTGCAACAGCCAGTCAGTCGCCAATTGATACTGGATGCCATCGAGGTTGCACGCTGGGCGCCCAATCACCACATGACGGAGCCGTGGCATTTTTACCTGCTGGGCGATGCAATGATTCGGCGGAGTGTGGAGTTGACGCGGGTCGTCGTGGCCGAACGCAAGAGCCAGGAGATCGGTGATTTCAAGGCAAATGAAGCGGCGGCACGTCCGGGGTGGCTGGTGGTGACCTGCCAGCATTCGGAGGACCCTCTGTCGGAACGCGAAGACTACGCGAGCGTTTGCTGCGCCATTCAAAACCTGAGTTTGTATCTTTCCGAGGCCGGGCTGGCATCGAAGTGGGCAACGGGACCCATAACACGAGACTCCCGTTTCTATGACTTGCTAAAGATTGATGAGCAAAAAGAGTTCATCGTTGCACTGATCTGGTATGGCTATCCAAAAATCACGCCGACGCAGCAACGCAAGGACGTTGCTGAAATCGTGACGGAAACAGACTGAGAGCTACTGCGCTCCTGCAACCCCATTCAGGCGCATCCTAGTCCGAAGGAACATGAATAGGCTGCCCTCCCAGAATTTTTGAGCGCAACATAAAGGTAACCAGCGTCAATGATCCAAAAATTCCCATAGGAATAACAACATTCCGAATCGTACCGTCATAGACCGCGCTGCTGACCAGGGCACTTGCGGCGGCAGCCAGATTCTGTGACGTGCCCAGAATCGAAGCCGCGACACCGGCGATTGCCGGGACCGGATCGAGCGCCATAGCCGTTGCGTTGGCTAACAGGAAACTGGCGCCGCAAAGATAGAGGCAGACAGTGCCCCATAACCACCAGAAGTTGGCCTCACCCAACCACGCAATAAGCAACATCTGCAGGCCGGCCGCGCCGATCAATGTCGCGCCCAGCCCTGACAATTGCTCGCCGTTGAAGCGCAACAGCAGGTTTCGATTCAGATAGGAGCCAGCGAGGATTGATATCCCGGCCAGCGCGAAGATAAATCCAAACTGTTCAACCGTAAACCCGTAAATCTCGATAATCAGCGCCGCAGACCCGGTAATTATCGACATGAATCCCATGGCAGGTAACAGCACCAGCAAGATCCCAAGCACACTCTGCCGGTGCGAAAAAAATTCCTGAAAACTGTGTGCCAGTTGGCGAAAAATGTGGTGTTCCCGGTTGGGTCGGCGTGTTTCCTGCAGCCCCCTGGTGACGGTAAACAGAATAAGCGCGCCGAATATTGTGATCGCTACAAAAGGCGCACGCCAGTCGAAGCCGGCTACCAGGTAGCCGCCAATAATCGGCGCGAGCATGGGCGCCGCGGTGAAGATCATAATCATGATCGACAAAAGCCGCGCTGCTTGTCGGCCGCTGGCAATGTCCCGGACGATCGCACGGGCTACAACCACACCTACGGACGCTCCGAGGCCCTGCACAAACCGCGCCAGCAGCATGACATTCATGTCGGTCGCGATACTGGTGGCAATGCCTGCAAAGGTGAAGATACCGATGCCGGTCAGGAGTACCGGAATTCTGCCGATACGGTCCGAGATCAGCCCTGCCGGCAGCTGGCCCAACGCAATTCCGATCATGAACACACCGACAATTTGCTGCCCAACGCCAATCGTCGCACCAAAGTCCTCCACCATGCCGGGAATTGAAGGCAAGCTCATATCGATCGTTACCGCGCCGATCCCTGTCAGGCATCCAAGCACGATTACAAAGCGGCGTTTAGTGGCGAGTCCTGTGTTCATCCGGTCGGGGCATTTGGCGTGGGCGCAATAATCCGGCAGCATAGCCTGATTGACGACCACCAAACAGCGGAATCCGGGCAAGTGAGAATTTGGTTACGAACAGCGATACGACAGGACATCGTGATGCGCAGTCTGAAGGTAGCTGCGGTCGTCGGTACGATTCTGGTCGCTATCAATCAGGGTGATGCACTCCTCGCTGGCACATTGGCGACCAATGCCTGGTGGAAAATTCCAATGACTTATTGCGTGCCTTATTGTGTCTCGACTTATGCGTGCGTTGCGGCGGTGCTCGCAAATAGCGGTGCTAATTCGTCCCAGGCGTAATTGTCCGGGTTAGACGGTCGCCGCTTGCGGGTCGACGAGGGAATGGTGAAATGAACAATGATTCTTATGACAAGCGATCAGCGGTTGGTACGGATAGCTACAACCCCATGCTCGAGCCGCGTTTCGCAGAGATAGCCACCTTCATGCGAGCCCCGCTGGCGGAGTCGCTTGATAACGTGGATATCGCGTTGGTCGGTGTACCAACGGATCTTGGTGTAACTAACCGGGCCGGAGCCCGGCATGGGCCGCGTGAGATTCGTAACGCGTCCAGCCTCATGCGAACCAACAATCTGGCGATGGGAGTCAACCCCTATGAGTTGTGTCGTATCGCCGACGTCGGGGATGTTCGATTTTCCAATCGCTATGACCTTGAGAAGCAAGTTGATGAAATCGAGTCATACTTTCGGCAGCTGACGGCCGCCGGCGTAATTCCCGTAACGGCGGGTGGCGATCATTCCATTACCTATCCCATCTTCAAGGGCATAGCGGCGGACGGGCCTGTCGGAATGGTCCACATTGATGCTCATACAGACACGTGGGGCGAGGTTTGGGGTTCCAAATTTCATCACGGCGCACCGTTTCGCCTGGCTGTTGAAGAGGGTCTGCTCGACCCGAAGCGGACCATTCAAATCGGTATTCGAGGTGGACAGAATTTCATGGAGGGTATCGAGTTCTCTCAATCCAGTGGCATGCGAGTCGTGTTCATTGAGGAATTCGCGGAGCGGGGAGTTAACGCAATTGTTGATGAAGCTCGTCGCGTGGTCGGCAATGGGCCGACCTATATCTCTTTTGACGTCGACGGCCTTGACCCCGTCTATGCGCCGGGCACCGGCACGCCGGAAATCGGCGGGATCACAACGCGGGAGGCGCAACAACTATTGAGAGGATTGCGAGGGCTGAATCTCATCGGTGGCGATGTCGTTGAGGTTGCACCCCCGTTCGACCCAAGCGGAAACACGGCACTTGTCGGTGCCTCGCTAATGTTTGACATACTATGCCTGGTTGCTGATAGTCACTACGGGGCTCGCAATAAATAGTCAGCGCAAAACAAGCGTTCAATAGGGTAGACGGACGGCCGATTCGGGTGAAGGGCCGCGAGCTGCCGCAATACAAACAGGGAGATGACCATGAAAAAACTAAAATGCGACTTATGCGATGCAATTGCTGAAGGCGAAACCTTTGAAGCATGGATGACGGCACTTCGACCTCATTACATGGAGGCGCATGCCGATGTCATGGCCGACTCAAGCCGGGGCAAAGAGGAGATGGAGCAGTGGATGGCCGATAATAAGGCACGATTCGACGCTGCGTAACAGACTGACGGGGCTCGCGATTTTTGGGAAAACGCATCGGATCGATAAGGGTGATTGGACAATCGGGCCTATTCGAATTCCTTGTACCGCAGGTCGAATCGGCCCATGTTTGGCAGTGCCAGCACCGCTTCGAGTTGCGCAGCCATATCGTGTTCCAGTTCTACGACAATCGCCCGGAACTCAGGCTCATCGCGGATCGAATCGAGGTTCCTGTCGCTCAGGTCCCATTGCCATGCCCAGCGCCAGCCGCTGTCAACAGCGTCGCGCAATGCGGCTAAAGCGGCTTGCTTGTCTCCGTCGAGCGCCAGAAGGCCGACATAGACGATGCCCAGACCTTCATTGTAAACACCCTCCACCTGCGTGTCCCGATACCAGCCCAGCGACGTGTCAATCAACGCTGTCGCCTGATCTAAATCACCATTACGCCGCAACAGCAGTGACAAACCGGCTGCCGCTTTTATACTCATGCGAGTCACTTCCGGGGTGTTGCTGAAAAGGCCCGGATATTGATCGCGATATCGCGCCAGTGTATCGGTATAGTCTCCGCGGCTTAGCGCATCATCCCGGACGGCGCGCAAAAAAACCGGCGTTGACGACCATCGATTGTCCAGATCGGCATCAAGCGCCTGGTGGGCGATTGACAATGCCGCATCGAACTGGCCGCGGTTATGCAGTATCTGCACTTCGCACTTAAGTGTTACGGGTTCGTCGGGCCCAATAGAACGGGCGAGTTGTATATAGCGGTCGGCCAATTCCGGAGCCCCAAGAAATTCCGCAATCAAGCCGGTGTGGGCAATCGATTCGAAATCCTTCGGATCGACTTGAATAATTTTTATCAGCGGCGGCCACGCCAGTTCGTATTGACCCATCGTTTGATATGCCAGGGTCCTGGCGGCGTAGCCGAGAATGCTGGTCGGCTCGATTTCCAGAATACGCTGCGCATATACCAGCTCATTTTCCGGGTACCCGATGTATCTTTCCGATCTACCAAGTTGAAACAGCGTAGTGACCGAGAGCGGATCACGGTCAAGTGATCGTTCAAACAACGATATTGCCTCCGCCGAGCGGCCCAGGGAACGAAGATATACTCCGTAGGATCGCAAACTTTCCGAGTCATCCGAATTGAGGTCCAGTGCCTTTCGATAAGCGGCATCGGCAGCGATCAAGTCTCCGGAATGCCAGTTCAACGCGCCTTGCTGCGCATAGGCTTCCGCCAGTTTAGGGTCGAGCTGCAGCGCTTTCTCGATGGCGGGTTTGGCGGCAGCAACATACTCTTTTTCTTCGATTAACCCGGTCTCAACCATATCGCGATAAACGCCGGCCAATGCGGTCCAGGCTTCTGCATATTTCGCGTCCAGGGAGACCGCTTCCTTAAAATAGTGCTCGGCCCTTTTCAGTGAGTCGAATGAACTGCGACCCATCACTTGCCGGCCCAGCATATACAGGCGTAATGCATCGGTGTTTTCTGTCGGAACTTTGTTCAGGATCGCTTCGTCACTATCGGATAGTTCCGCGTGCAAAGAATTCGCGATCGTTCTTGCAATCTCGCTTTGTACCTCGAAAACGTTGCCGGCTGTCAGCTGGCGGTCATAGGTGGTCGCCCACAGGTGATCTTCGTGCGCCGCGTCGATAAGCTGCACATTGATGCGCAGGCTGTCGCCGGCGCGTTGTACCTGCCCTTCGAGGACCGTTGCGACACCGAGCAATTTGCCGATCTCCGGGATACTCAGGCCTTCCTTGAGATTCTCCACGGAGGTGCGCGAGATGACCTTGATGCCGCCCAGTTTCGACAGCAGCGTCAGGAGTTCATCTTGCACGCCCGCCGCGAAAAACTCCGCGTTCTCCTCCGCTGCACTTCGATTGGCAAATGGTAGTACGGCGATTGATCGGTCCGTGCCGGTCGGAACAGCTGGCGGTTCGTGGTCCTTTCTCAACAAGTCCCTGGCGAGCAGGGTGACAACCCCGACCACCAGTACGGCAATGATGGCGTAGTTGATCTTTTGACCGGTCATGGCCGTGATTGATTCATCCGCAGCAACGTCACCAGTGCGCTTGATGCCCTCCGGCGTAGCCTCATAAGCCCACGACAGAATCAGGGCGATAGGAAATCCGAGCAGCAGGAATGCGACCAGCATCGTCGTGGTCCACTCCGGCAAGCGCAGCGCCGGAAACATGACGTCGCCGATTTGCATCAGCATCCAGCTGACGATGACGTAGATCACGGTGACGCGAAATACGTTGCGCCGTTTCAGCTCCTGAATAAATGATGTCGCCATGCCGCTCCCCCCCGGGGCAGAAGAATAGCAAGAATGCCCGGTGATAGCGCGGGAGCCCATTCCGAAATTGCATTGGTGACGGGCTCGCTGCTGGCGTCAGGTTTGGAGCCAACTGCATCTGCGGCACGGTTTTTCCGCCAGATCGGGTGAATGCGACACGCACAAAAGCGAACAATCAAATTTGGGTTGCAGCGAGTTCCCGGTATGATGGCTGCCTCGCCCAGAATTTAGCAGACGTTCCTTAGGTAGTTTCGGAGGCATTAGCGTATGAGTTCGTTCGAGTTTCTCTCCGTGCTGATATCCGTTGTCGTTGGTGTCGGTATTGCGAATGTGCTGACCGGGGTAGCCGACTTCTACACAGGCACAAAGAGATAAGCGTATCCGTCACGTTTGGGGCCTGGACGCTATATATTTTCAACTACATGGTGATTTACTGGTGGACGGTCGTTTTCGGGTGGCGGGATTGGCAAAACTGGAATCTGCTCCTGTTCATGTTCGTGTTGACCTACGGAATTCTATTATTTCTTCTTGCGGTGATTTTGTATCCAACCGACGTACCGCGATCCTGGGATCCGCATCGCAGCTTCATTGATATGCGCCGTTGGTTTTTCGGTATTTTCGTGGTGCTTGTTTTTGTCGAAGCTTTCGATTCTTATCAAAAAAATCACCTCGATGAATTCTCTACACTGTATTTTTTCTTATTGGGCCTGTGGCTGGCAGGAGGGATTCTGGGTTGGATTTCCGAAAATCGACGTATCCACAATGCAATTGCAGTCAGCGTGCTCGCCTCGCAGGTGGCGTGGGTCGGCTATCAGCTTCGAAATCTTGAGCGGTCGATTTCATAGGTTTTATATCAACACCCAATGTCTGGCTGTTGGTTGATTGATAGTAACCGTTAATCATCCGATTCTTCGACTACAGAGCGCCGCCAGAATTTCGACGCATCAAAAAACTGCCAGACTAACAAGGCGGTTGTCGCGAGCACCGCCAGTAGCGCGATCAAGCCGTTGTCACCACTGACCAGCAGATAGATTCCCGCTAGTGTTAGCCCGGACACTGTCGCAATCGGAGGAATAAAATCACGTAACGTAGCGGGTGCAAAGCCATCGAAAAAAGCGTCGTTGTCACCATCGTGCCGGGCCCGCTGCATGGTCTTGTGACTTACCCGAACCATCATGCCGAACGTAACTGCCATAAGAATTAGCCAGACTCCGGTTTCGCCTGGTCCCAGTGATTCGATCATCATGAACTCGACCACGCCGATGAGGAACGGATACACAGAATCGCTGGTTACGGGTACCCAGCGAAAGCGCATCGCACTGCTTGCGTATATGACCCAAATCAGCACCAGGCCCAGAAAAGTTGTCGTAACCTGAAGCCACGCGAGGACAGAGGTGGCCGACAGTACGAAGAGGTAATCGCTCCCTCGCACGTGAGCCCAGAGTAGTTCGAGAGCCAGCGCCTGCACGATGCTGAGAAGAGTCAGCAACACCATGGGGAAGTGTTCTTTGGCACGGTTACGCATTACGCTCACTGAGATTCTCCTTGGCTGGTTTCCTGGGGACAGTTTACTTTTATATTTGGGTAAACTGTCCCTGAATTTTCAGGATATTTGGTGGCGCAGGGAATCGATGATCACAGCAGGAGAGGCCCGGGCATTTATGACCGGGTTTCCGGACATGGTCGTTAGAATGATCGAGGTAAGTCAGGAAGACAACCGCGTCGTTTCTCGTTGGCACTGGACTGGAACAAACACTGGCCCGGACGGCACCGGGAATGGGGTGGACTTGAGAGGGTTTGAAGAGTGGACCTTTGACGGCGACGGTCTGATCCTGGAATCACGTGGGCATTACGACCACGCTGAGTATGAGCGGCAATTGAACGCGGGTGCGGAAGGAACCTAGCCAGACTTGCGGATACTCGCTCGAATGCGAACCCGGCCAAATTTCAAAGGTTCCCTGGATGACTGCGTAAACCTGGAAGATGCCGGGCGCTAACGAAAATGGGGCGCATGACCACTCAATTGGTACCGCCGGTATTGTATGGGTCTACGCCGGTTGTCTTGATATCGTTCACCGTTGTAGAGAACGCATCGTCGGCTCTTTGTCTGCCTTCATCAACGTTGTAGCCGGCGACATACGTATCGGCTGGTTTGAGCTTTGTGACCTCAACTGGCAGGACCCTGACCCCTACAGGAGAAAAAGTTTCTTCAGCCTCACCAGTGTCAATTTCGGGCGCGACTTCCTCTGTTGCGGCGACTCTGGAAAATCGGTTTCTTAGCCATTTTAACATTGCACTACCTCGTCGGTACGGGGGTCGGAGAAAATCTGGATTAATAAGCACCACTGCTACGGGCGGGTCGCCCCAACCGGGCGTCGATACCTGGCCCAAATTTGTCTCTCTGCTCTTATAGACAAAGACGTTAACGTCCGCCGAAAGGTTGCCGCTATTGAACGGAGGTTTCGCTAACTGCCTACTCGATCACAAATACGAATGAGAAACTCATCACATCCGGGGCGATCGCAGCGTCGCTGCGGCTGTTCTATCGCTTTCTTTCAGGTCATGCGTCTGGCAAAAATTCGCACGGTTTCCCCGTTACGCACCCTTACTATCCGCCGAAAACCACACTATGCGAGGGCCGGCAGTGGACTTCCTCAACACAATCGGTAGCTGGATATCCGAGAACGAATCGCTCCTGAGTAGGATTGCGGCGATCATCGTGCTTGTCGAATCCGACATTGCGCGCACCCATGAAAAAGCCCCCCATGGCTTTTCCAACAGACTGCTAGTTGCGGCCAGCCACGTACAGTTCCAACAGCGGGTTTAGACCCATCCAATACGAGAGCTCACTGGGGTGTTCGATATCCCATAGGGCAATATCAGCGCGCTTGCCCACCTCCAGCGTGCCACGGTCGGCCGCCAGACCAAGCGCCGTCGCCGCTTGCCGGGTCACTCCGGCCAGACACTCCTCCGGTGTCATACGAAACAGGGTTGAAGCCAGGCTCATCGCAGATCGTAAAGAGCAAAGAGGCGAGGTGCCGGGATTGCAATCAGTGGCGAGCGCCATCGCAACGCCGTGATGGCGCAACGCATCCAGGGGCGGTTGTTGCGTTTGTCTCAAGGTCAGAAAGGCCCCGGGTAGTAGCACCGCCACCGTGCCTGATTCTGCTATGGCGCGTACACCCTGTTGGGATGTGTATT
>CAYUOY010000068.1:0-19981 GCA_964446495.1 uncultured Woeseiaceae bacterium
ACCCCTATCCGAAGGACTTGCGGCAAGCATTGATGGTAGCCAGCCGGGAGCCGGACAGAACCACGGTTGATACGATAGGCGATCTCGATCATTGGGTTGGTGTCTGTTTTAGCGATGCGACCAACACGTTGCTGGAGGTGGCCGCGACCGAACCATCGGCCGTTTGTGCCATAGGCAGTCACGGCCAGACGCTGCGGCATCGACCCCATGCCGAACGTCCGTTTACGTTACAAATCGGGGATCCGAATATCATTGCCAATGGCACGGGCATTACTACCATTGCCGATTTTCGTCGCCGTGACCTCGCCGCCGGCGGTGAAGGCGCACCGCTTACACCCGCTTTTCATCAATGGCTGTTCGCTGCCAAAAACGTCTCGCGGGTCGTGTTGAACATCGGCGGCATCGCCAACATTACCGTCCTTCCCGGGAATGGCGGCGACGTATCAGGTTTCGACACGGGTCCCGGCAATGGGCTGATGGATGCCTGGACTCAGCAGGAGCAGAATCGTCCGTTTGACGATGGCGGCGTTTGGGCCCGCAGCGGGGAGGTGCACCTCGACCTGTTGTCACAGATGCTGGCCGACCCCTTTTTTGCGTTGCAGCCGCCGAAGAGCACCGGCTTCGAATATTTCAATATGGACTGGCTGGTGAATCACGCCGGCGGCTCAGCCATCCCAGCTGCCGACATACAAGCGACACTATTGGCTTTGACCGCCCGAACCATCGCGGGTGCGATAGATCGTCACGCACCAGCCATCGATGAGATCCTGGTTTGCGGCGGTGGCATCCATAACCAATCGCTGATGGACAGTTTGCAACTCCTCCTGAATCCCGTTAAATGCTCATCGACCGAGGAGTACGGACTGGAGCCGGACTGGGTCGAAGCGGCAGCGTTCGCGTGGCTGGCCAGACAGACCTTGTTGCAGCAGCCAGGAAACCTGCCCTCTGTAACCGGAGCCGGCACACCGCAAGTCCTGGGCGGTATATATCTGTGTGCTGGGTAAGCACCCCGTAATCGAGACATTGCTATACTGATCGGCCAACTTCCTGAAAAGTATCGTGTCTATCGTGGACGCCGCCGCCCTGCCAGTCGATCCGTACATCAATCGAGAGCTCAGCTTGCTGGAGTTCAATCGCCGTGTGCTCGACCAGGCCAATCACGCCGACACACCTATTCTTGAGCGACTGCGTTTCCTGTGCATCTCGTGCACCAACATGGATGAGTTCTTCGAAGTGCGCGTCGCCGCCCTGAAACAGCGACTCGAAATCGGTGCACCAACGCAAGGACCGGACAAGTTGGCTCCACAGCATTTGCTTGACGAGCTTCGCCGTCGAGCACTGCAACTGATCGGACAGCAGTACGAAATGCTGAATTCGATTATCATTCCGGAATTGGCGAAAGAGCATATTGCCTTTCCGAAACGCGAAGACTGGAGCGAAAAACAAAGTCGGTGGCTTACAGGGTTTTTTCATGACGAAATCGTGCCCGTACTAACACCATTGACGCTCGACCCGTCGCGGCCATTCCCCAAAATATTGAACAAGAGCCTGAACTTTATTGTCCGCCTGGACGGCAAGGATGCCTTTGGGAGGCGTCGCCACCGGGCGATCGTACAGGCGCCGCGCTCGCTTCCACGTATTATTCGACTGCCCAAACATCTGATTGACGAAGGCTCCAACAACTTCGTTTTCCTGTCATCCATCATTCACGCTCACGTGGATGAACTTTTCCCAAAAATGCAGGTTGATGGTTGCTACCAGTTTCGGGTGACGCGTAACAGCCACCTCTATGTAGACAATGAAGAAGTTGAGGACCTGATAGATGCGCTGGAAGGTCAGCTTGCGGCGAGTCGTTACGGCGCGGCCGTGCGACTGGAAATTAGTGATCGCTGCCCACAGGATCTTTGCGACTTTCTGCTGAATCATTTTTCGCTGCAACAGGCGGATTTGTTTGCCGTCGATGGGCCGGTCAACCTGAATCGGCTTGCGACGGTATGCGACATGGCTCGCCGCCCGGATCTTTGTTACCCGGCTTTTTCACCGGGATTACCCAGGGCATTGAAGACGGAGGACAGTCTGTTCTCGGTTTTGAAGAAGCGCAACGTTCTATTGCAGCATCCCTACCAGTCTTTTGGCCCGGTCGTTGATTTCGTCGCCACCGCAGCGAGTGACCCCGATGTGCTTGCCATAAAGCAGACACTTTACCGTACCGGGTCCGACTCGCCGATAGTCGAGCATCTTGTCAAAGCGGCGACAGCCGGCAAAGAAGTCACCGCTATTATTGAGCTCATGGCCCGCTTCGACGAAGCCGCCAACATTTCGCTCGCCAACCGCCTGCAGGAAGCCGGGGCGCATGTGGTATACGGCCTGGTCGGTTTCAAGACACACGCCAAGATGTCGCTCGTGGTTCGCCGGGAAGCCGGCAGGATCAAGCGCTATGTGCACCTTGGCACCGGTAACTACCACCCCGGTACCGCCAGAGTTTATACGGACTACAGCTACTTCAGCAGCAGCCAGAAACTCGGGGCGGATGTACACAAGATATTCATGCAACTCACCAGCCTGACAGCGGCAGAGGATCTTGACCGAATTCTGACCGCCCCCTTTCAGTTGTTTGATGAAATGATCGATCGCATCGAGCGTGAAATAGCCCACGCAAAAGATGGTAAGGACGCTCGGATTATTGCAAAAATCAATTCGCTCACCGCCGCAAAACTTATCGATGCGTTATATCGGGCATCGGAGGCAGGTGTGCAAATAGACCTGATTGTGCGCGGCGTATGTTCCTTGCGACCCGGTGTTGCCGGCTTGTCTGAAAACATTCGTGTACGCTCCATCGTCGGCCGGTTTCTGGAGCATTCACGCATTTTCTATTTCGAGAATGCCGGCAAAGCAGAGTTTTTCTGTTCAAGTGCAGACTGGATGGATCGAAATTTTTTCCGTCGCACCGAAACCTGCTTTCCGATTCGACAACGCCCGCTGAAAGACCGCCTGAAAGCCGATCTAGACCTGTACCTCGCCGACAATTGCGAGGCCTGGGAGTTGCAGCAGGATGGTACCTATGAAAGACAGGATCCCGGCGATGCCCCAGCCGTCTCCGCGCAGCGTACGTTCCTGCGCAACCTCGCTACCTTGCCGCAAACGTCAGACTGATCCTGGCCGGCGGCGATACGGGAACGGGCCATCATTCCCGGTGACTACCCGCCATTAGAAATGCAAGCGATTCGAAATCCACCTATTCCCAATGCTGGTGCTGCAAAATCCACCCATGGGCTTTTTAACAGACGTCCAGACCGTCCGTCGCATCGATAATTAATTCGTAGCCAGCTTTGGCCAGATAGTTTTTCTCTCGGTCCAGATCGGCGCTTGTTAGCGGGTTTTGCTCGAGCCAGCCACTCGGTAGCTTGAACATCACTTGACACCCGGCAACCTCGATATCGATCGGCGGCAAAGCAACGTCACTGCGACTACGGTTCAGCAAAACAGCAAGACGCAAGATTATCGACAGGCGCAGTGCCAGGGTGCGCCAGTTGGACGGCAGCTGGTCACTCAAATCCGCATCTATTTCACGGCGCTGATTGGCGATCAGGAAAGCCAGCAGTTGTTGCTCTGCACGCGGGAATCCGGGCAAGTCAGCATTGGCGGCAATGTAAGCGCCATGCCGCTGAAAGCCGTCGTGTGCAATATCCAGCCCAATCTCATGCAGTAGCGCTGACCACTCCAGCATGCAGGTCGCCAGGGGCGAATTCAATTTCCATCCACCGGCACATTGGCGCAAAAGTTGTCGCGCTGTCCCGGCGACCCGTTGTGCCTGGTCCTGATCAACGTTGTAGCGACGCGCCAGAGCCCGGACGCTGCGTTCGCGCGCATCGGCGTGTTGCAAACGACCGAGGCTGTCGTACAACAATCCTTCACGCAGCGCCCCATCGGAGGTTCGAATACGCTCAATGCGCAACACCCCCAGCAATTCGACCAGGATTGCCAGTCCACCCGGCCATACCTGGGCGCGACGTTGCGGCAGGCCTGGCAAGGACAGCGATTCAATGTCGTCAAATTCAAACAGGCGTTCGATCAACTGCTCGACGGCCGAACGAGTCAGGTCAGACTCGATGATGCCCAGCTCCCTCGCGACCTGTTCAGTCGCACGAATGGTTCCTGACGTGCCTATCACCTCAACAGCCGATGTGTTACGAAAAAATGCCTTTACCGGCCGCAACTTGAGCCGCACCGCAAGTCGTGCTTTGTCAAAAGTCGTCCGACTGATTTTTCCGCGTCGGAAATACCGCTCAGTCATGAGCACACAACCCATATGCAGGCTTTCCAGCGATTGAGGCTTGTTAGCTTGCCCGAGTATCAACTCGGTACTGCCTCCGCCGATGTCCAGCACCAGGCGAAAACCGTCGTGTGGTGGTGTGCTGTGGGTTACGCCGGCGTAAATCAATCGCGCCTCTTCCAGACCGGAGATAATCTCCAGTGGGTGCCCCAGCGCCTGCTCCGCATCACGGCAAAACGACTGGCTGTTTTTTGCCCGGCGAAATGTGCTGGTACCAGCGGCACGCACGTTCGATGCATTAATATGCCGCAAACGTTCACCGAAACGGGACAGACATTCCAAGGCACGATCGCAGGCAGCGGGACTTAACTCACCACTCGCCCCCAGGCCCTCTGAAAGGCGCACAGTCTCCTTCAGGCGATCGATGACGGCGAGTTGGCCGTGCCGCAGCTCGGCAACGATCATGTGAAAACTGTTGGACCCCAGGTCAACGGCCGCCAGGACTTCGGTGCTGGTCTGGCTGGCGGATGCGGGTGCCGCCGAATCGGTCGGGAGGTCGCTTATGGTTTGTCTCCGAATTGAATCTTTAAGGAACCTCTGATCAATTCTAAACTGATATCTTGTTTCAACAAATTCCTCATGTTTGGGTGGAATCTGTTTTGGTGAGGTCGCGCGTCAGGTCGCGCTCCTACAAGGAATCCCTGTAGGAGCGCGACCTGACGCGCGACCCCACGAATCCAAACTCCAACACCCTGTTTGCGAATTCAGAATTAAGCAAAGGATCCCCGGCTTCGTTCCCTCAACTTACACCGAAAACGATGAGCCGCACCCACAGGTGGTGGCCGCATTTGGATTGCGAATCACAAACTGGGCTCCCTGCAGATCTTCCTTGTAGTCAATCTCGGCGCCCATCAGGTATTGCACACTCATCGGGTCGACTATTAATGTCACCCCGCGGTTTTCAACCTGGCTGTCCCCCGCTTCGATTTTCTCATCGAAGGTAAATCCATACTGGAAGCCAGAGCAGCCGCCACCACTGACAAACACGCGCAGCTTCAGCTCCGGATTGTCCTCTTCCTGGATGAGTTCATTGACCTTGTCGGCCGCGGCATCTGTAAAGACCAGCGCCGGTGGCGCTGCGCTGGTGCCGATTGTCGGTGTCGTCGTTTGCATTATTATTCCTGCTCTTTCCTAACTATTGCTATGGGCCGGTATCGTCGATATCTCCGCTACTGCCTCGCTTGAATTTTGCTCAAGCAACGGTACCTGGCCTTCTGGCTGGTGTACCAGCTTCCCGTTGATTTCAGCGCCGATGGCCATTTCAATAAGATCGTAATACACATTTCCTATGACCCGTGCTGTGGACCCGAGTTCGACCCGTTTCGACGCAACAACATCGCCGCGCACCATACCGTACAGTCGGACATAGGGCACAGAAACGCCGCCCTCCACCGTACCATCTTCGGCAATACTCAATTCGGACTCCCCGTCGGAATCCGCGCTGACACAACCCTTGACCGTGCCATCTATGTGGCAACCGCCGCTGAATTCGAGATCGCCATCAACTTTTGAATTCGATCCGATCATAGTGTGGACGGCCGTGTGCCGCTTTTTTTTGCCACCAAACATGTAAATTCTCCTTTAGCTCTGGCCTGTCTGCCAGACAAAACTCTGCTCAATGCTGGCAATCGACTTGGTTCTCGATTGCACCTGGATATTGATCCGCTCCGGCGTAAACCCGTCGGGCAACAGCAATTTCCGATCAAAATCCTGGAAATAGCGAAATGAAAACGGCCAGTTACTGTCCTCATCCGGCGGAACCAGTTGCTGCAGCGTATAGGTCGTGGCAACTCCGTCCTGCTCTCCTTCCAGGCTGAATTTCACATTGCCCTTTACCGCGCGATCATGTTGCATCACCTGAATCAAAACCAACCGCACAAAATAGGCCTGCTCGTCCTCGCCCTTTTTCAGTTTAAGCTCCTGCACCCGCAGACCGCGGCCACCATCAGCCGGCGAGACAATGCCACGATAAAAGGCAATGGCGTCACGCTGTTCCTGAATTTTCTGTTGCAGATCCAACAGACTGGCCTCAACGATCTTATAGGCCTCACGGTCAATTTCACGGTGTGTTTCGAGCAGCGCCACGTCCTCATCAAGCGCGGCAATGGCCTTCTCAAGGCCGACGATCTCTTCCTGGTACGCGTGCCGTTCCTCGATATTGTCGACAATACTGTAGTTTGCCTGAATTCGGCCGAGCTCAAACACCAGATAACCGCCAATGAGTACGGACGCCAAAACCCCGACTCTCAGGAGCCAGACCGGGATACCACTGATGTTTGCTGGCGATCTCAAGGACACCGCTAACGCCTTATATGGGAACAATGCACGATGGTACGCGGCAGTGCGATCAAACAGAAGTGCAGCAGATCACGAAATTGGTTATAAAACAGTCTGACCACCAACCCGGGAGTTCATCCAAAATGTCCTTTTCAGCCTATCTGTGGTTTAAAGCACTGCACCTCGCCTTCATGGTGACCTGGTTCGCCGGGCTGTTCTATCTTCCGCGGCTGTTCATCTATCACGCGGAGGCTGATGACGAACCGGGCCGCAAGCGCTTTAACGTCATGGAGCGCAGGCTGTTTGCCATTATGACCCTCGGCGCCGTGCTGACATTGATCTGCGGACTCGTATTGCTTTGGCTAAACCCGATCCTGCTGCAGCAAACCTGGTTTGAGGTCAAAATATTGTTATTGCTCGGCCTGGGTGTTTTCCACTTTCGCTGCTGGCTGTGGATAGAGCAACTAAAACGCGGCTACACGTCCGAGGATACTGTCGGCCTGCGCTGGTTCAATGAAGTGCCCGTCTTTTTCCTGCTGGCTATCATCGGCCTGGCGGTGCTGAAACCGTTCTGATTCAAGCACGCTGACGGCACAATATCGTCAACCGGATGGTTCCGTGGTTTTTTGCTCGCGAGAATGACGCTTTAGATCTTTGTCAAACGCGGTGCGCCAGCGTTGTGGCCACCAGCGGGGACGGGGCGGCAATCCCTGCGGGTGCAGGTGCGGACCGAGTTCATAAAGTGCGCGAGCATAGACGCGCCGCTTGAAATAAATCACTTCATTGACCGGACGCCAGAATTCGACCCATCGCCAGCGATCGAACTCAGGTCGATCGGAGCGATCCAGGCAAACCTTGTCATCGCTGCCGAGAAGGCGCAACAGGAACCAACGCTGTTTTTGGCCAATGCACAGCGGTTTGCTGTTGCGTCGCACATATTTCCCGGGCAATCGGTATTTCAGCCAGTCGTCGGTTGCGCCAAGTATTCGCACATCTTCTTCGACCAGGCCCACCTCCTCGAAAAGCTCGCGAAACATGGCCTCCTCGGCGCTTTCCCGTTGTTGCACGCCACCTTGTGGAAATTGCCAGCCTTTGCTGCCCATACGACCCGCCAGCAACAACCCACCTTTGTCATTGGCGAGAATAATGCCGACGTTTGCCCGGAAGCCGTCTGAATCGATCTGGTCTGAGTTCATAAGTAGCTGCTCATTTTCCATTATTCCGCCGGTGTGTCCAGAGCATCGGTTGCGGTGCCATTCACGCTGCGAGTCCGCGCCTGTATGCTACGACCGGCGCAGCGGACCCGAATCCTGCTGCATCGTTCGAGCACGACGTCACGACGTACCTGCCGTATTTAAAAAAGGACCTGAAAAATGACGCGTCCCGGGTTGCTGTTTGCCGGTCTGGCTGTACTGTCAGTTGGCGTACTGTTGGTCGCACTGCTGTCAGGCAGCGCACAAATCAGTGCAAGCGATGCCTGGCAATCATTGTTCGGGGGCGCCACAGAAAATATTCACTCACTGATATTCGACTTGCGCGCACCGCGGGCACTGACCGCCTATGCGGTTGGCGGCCTGCTTGCAGTCGCCGGCGTTCTGATGCAGGTACTACTCCGCAATCCGCTGGCCGAGCCTTATATCCTGGGCACCTCGGGTGGTGCCGCCGTTGCCGCCCTGCTTGGCATGATGCTCGGCTGGGGCGCGCTCTGGATTGACATTGCCGCCTTCGCTGGTGCGATGACCGCGACGCTGCTGGTGTTTTCGATCGCACAGGGGACCGGCAGCTGGACACCAACACGGTTATTGCTGACCGGTGTTGTGCTCGCCGCTGGTTTCAGCGCTGCGACAACGCTGCTGCTCGCATTGAGTCCCGATCAAAACCTGCGTGGCATGCTGTTCTGGTTAATGGGAGATCTGAGTTACTCCTATGCGCCGCAGCGCCTGCTTTGGCTGCTCGCCCTTCTGACTCTCGGCGGCGTAGCCGGTGCCAGGCACCTCGACGTCCTGTCTCGCGGTGATCTGCCGGCCGCCATCCTCGGCTTGCCCGTCGTGCCCGTCCGCCTGATCATCTTCGCGGTGACGGCCCTGGCAACGGCGGTATCGGTCACGGCCGTTGGTGTCATCGGCTTCATCGGCCTCGTGATTCCGCACCTGATCCGACTGCTTGCCGGCAGCAAACATCGAATCCTGATCCCTGCAGCCGCACTTGCCGGTGGCTCTCTGCTGGTCATTGCCGACACCCTGGCCCGCACTATAATGGCACCACGGCAACTACCGGTCGGAGCATTGACCGCCGCTATCGGCGTACCTTTGTTTCTATTGTTGATGAATCGCGGCCGTCAGCAAGCCTGACTCCGCGTTATCGATACCGGGCACGCTCCATCAGCCGAATGGCATCGGGCAACAGGTAGCCAAGCCGTGCCGATTCGATGGGACTGACGACCATTTCCGGGCCCCCTGATGACGGGTTAAGCGGCAGGTCCCGGCCGGAGGTGACCAATAGACTCTGGCCATCCGCCGCGGCCAGCCATTCCAGGAAATTCACCGCTCGCTCCGGGCTCGCGGCATGACGTGAGACTCCCGCCCCGGTAATACTCAAAAGCGCGCCGCCGTCAGTTGCGGCAGGCCAATGCACGGCAACATGATCAGTGCCGCCTTTTTCGCGCTGCTCGGCGATGGCATCAGACCCAACAAAACCAACCTGACAACGGCTATTCTCGATTGCAAGCAACACCTCGCGCCCGGATGCCAACACGGAACCCGCGCTGTTTTTTTTCCAGTTCCTCACTACGAACTCGGCATCGCGATCGCCAAGACTCGCGATCAGAGATGCCACCAGGGTCCGACTGACTTCGTGCTCGGAAGTCAGCGAACACAATCGCCCCTGCCATGCTTCATCCTGCAGATCCTTGTAAGCACCCAGTTGCGTGGCATCCACCAGACGCTTGTCATAGACGATAGCCACAGCGCGTGCGGACAGTCCAAACCAGTAGCCGTCAGGATCACGCTGTGCCGCAGGAATACGCTGCCGCATGGATTCTGAATAGGTCGGGCGCAGCACATCTTTTCCCACGGCCGCTGCCAGTTGACCTGCACCCGATATTAGCAGCACGTCTGCCGCTGGCCGGTGCGCCTTGCTGCGGAGCTTTTCGATCAGGGCGGGCGCCGATTCAAGCAGGTAATGCATCGCGATCCCGCTTGCGTCGGTATAGGCCGTTGTAATTGAGCGAACAGTCTCTTCGGGCAGGGAGGAGTAGAGAATGAGCGGTCGGGTTACTGCGACATCGGTGACGGGCCCGGCTTCATCGCGTCCGCAAGAGGCGAGCGAGAAAAAAATCAACACAGATAGCAGGCATTTGCCGATGGCCTGCCGACAACGGACCGCTGGGCCGTTAAATACCGGCATCGAACGCCACCTGATTGCGTCCGGCGGATTTCGCGCGATACAGCGCCACATCGGCGCGCGCAACCAGGGATTCACCCGTTGTCTTTAGATCGATATCGCCCCGTCGCGGCGCCGTGCAGGCGATGCCAATGGAAACCGTCACCTCTCTGCGCTCCTCGTTGCCGACATCAAACGGCGATGACGCGATTTCGGACCGGATCCGCTCAGCGAGAACGGCTCCTGATTCCGTATCCGTGTTCGGCAGCAAGATGACAAACTCCTCGCCGCCATATCTTGCCGCGATATCACTGGCGCGCACCTGCGACTCTATCCTTTGTGCGATTTCCCTGAGAACTTCATCGCCCGCCGCGTGACCGAGGGTATCGTTCACTCGCTTGAAGTGATCGATGTCCAGCATCAGGCAGGTCAGTGTCGTTTCATCCCGTCGTGCGCGCGCGAGTTCATCACCAAGCCTGATCTGCAGATAGCGGCGATTATTCCAGCCGGTCAGGACATCGGTAAATCCGCTGCGCCGCAATCGCGCCCGGTTGACGGCATTTTCAAGTGCGAATGAAGCAATGACACCGAGGTGATCGAAAAAATCGATGGCGTGCTCACCCGTGAATCGAGACGCCTCCCTGCTGCAGAAATTGATGCTCCCCAGCAACTTGTTTTTGTGCTTCAGCGGTATCATTGCGATGGACGCAATGCCTTCAAGCTGCGGCACGATCAGCTGGTGATCCGAAGCGGTACAGGGACCCAGCCATGGCTTGCGCAAGCCGACATATTGCGGTGCCAATCCGGCCAGTGCGTCGACAAGAATGAGCCCGGGAAACGCGCCAGTATCTGTCCCGCTCGCGATCAACAGGTGGCGAACGTCGTGGTCCGGATCACACAGAACTACCGTGATTGCATCAAGACCGTAGCTTTTTTCGAGGCCGCGGAGCATTTCGTGAAACAATGCCGCAAGGTCGTCGGCCTGAAGCAGCGTCAGTTCTCGCTGCTGCGATCGACGCAGAATGCGTGTGTTCTCTTCAACCTTTTGCGTAAGCTCCACCAGCCGTTGCTGTGCGCTCGCAAATTCTGCCGCCAGCTTGTCCTGCGATTCCATTGGCCACCGCGCTTAACTCCCCAATAGAGCCTTGTACCAAAAATCCATGCACTTTGTCGCTGACCAGCGTCGGCCTTTATCTCTTTGTCTGCGATCTGGCGGTTAGCAGACTGCTAGATTCGGGTTGCCAGGTAAGCACGCCCTTTTTCCATCACCTTCACAAAACCCTGTTCATCCCCGCCTGCTACCAACGCGCGGATCTCGGCGACGGACTGCCACAGTGCCTCTAGCGGCTCCAATCCGTACTCATTGAGATTCTGAATTTCGAAGTAAAGATGCGGATTGTCGCTCGCTACGGCAGCGGCGACCAGCAATTGAGAATCGAAGGTGGTCGACGACAGTTTCGCCAGCTGCGGCGCTGCTTCACCGCTTTCCGCCAAGGCGTTCACAAAGGCAATGTTTAACGCGTGCGAAAGTCCCAGCACGTAGGCGATCAGCCGATCATGGTTATCCAGATCCATGTCGAGCTGCTCGACCATCGTCGCCGCAAATAACTCTTTCGCCTCGGCGGTTGCCAGCGAATCACCGACATCGACGAAGATAAGGTGCCGACCGGATAACAGTTCGGTTCCAGGACCGTACATCGGATGCAACGAGGTGACTTTGCAGCCGGCATCCGCCAGATCCCGGAGCCCCTGCCGCAGGGGCGTCTTGAGCGAACCGATATCAAAAATCAACGCCTCCGGTTTGTGCGCAGCGAGTTCCGAGAGGATACGTGCAGAGACTGCCAGCGGCGTCGCCACGACAATAATATCGTAGTTCAATGAAGTGTCTGCCCAGTCCGTGAACTGGCCTGGCCCGGGCACTGCCTGCTGGTCCGCCACATCCGTCTCGAAACCCTGGGAGCGAAAGAAATTGACAAACCAGCCACCCATTTTACCCAGGCCACCGATGACCAGCACGGTACGACCGTCCCCTTTTCCCTCAGCCACGACACGGTCGCGTTCCTGATTGGTCAGGGACGACTCAATCAGGAGGCTCATTATTTTCTCTGCCACGTTGGGATCGATACCGTTGCTGACGGCTTCCTCACGAGCTCGGCTCAAAACGATTTTTTCGCGCTGATAATCTCGAGTCGCCCGGCCATGCTGCCGTTTTTCGCGGCCAATGCGGCCCACGATCCGCTGCCTTTCGGCAACGAGCGCCACCAGGTCATTGTCAACAGCGGTCAGCTGCTCGCGTAATTTTTCCAGGCTCATTTTCCACCAGTCCTTTCAGGGTGCTGCGCTTGTTCGCAATCAGGCAATCGTGCCACTATGTTGCCACGAACGAGCCGCAATAAATAACCGACAAGAGGGCCTCAGACTCATGAAAACCCGTGCCGCCGTTGCCTGGGAAGCAGGCAAACCGCTACAAATAGAAGAAATCGACATCGCCGGACCCAAGCAGGGAGAGGTGCTGCTGCGCAATGTTGCGACCGGCGTCTGTCATACCGATGCCTTCACACTGTCCGGCGAGGACCCGGAGGGAATTTTTCCGGCTGTCCTGGGTCACGAGGGCGGTGCGATTGTGGAAGAAATTGGCGCAGGAGTCACCAGCCTCTGCGTCGGCGACCACGTCATCCCGTTGTACACACCAGAATGCGGTAGTTGTAGTTTCTGTCAGTCCGGCAAAACGAATCTTTGTCAGGCAATTCGCGCCACCCAGGGACAGGGACTGATGCCGGATGGTACCTCGCGTTTCTCGAAATCGGGCCAGGCAATCTACCACTACATGGGCACCTCGACATTCAGCGAATATACGGTGCTGCCCGAGATTGCCGTCGCCAACATCAGCAAAGCAGCGCCATTGGAAAAAGTGTGCTTGCTGGGCTGCGGAATTACCACCGGAATTGGCGCCGTACTGAATACCGCGAAGGTTGAAGCCGGTGCAACCGTTGCCGTGTTCGGCCTCGGTGGCGTCGGACTGAGTGCCATACAGGGTGCCATGATGGCTAAAGCGGGTCGCATCATTGCGATTGACATCAACCCGTCCAAATTCGAACTCGCCACACAAATGGGCGCCACAGACACGGTCAATCCGAAAGATCATAGTGTGCCAATCGAGGAAGTCATCGTTGAGATGACCGATGGCGGTGTCGACTACTCATTTGAGTGCATTGGCAGCGTGAAATTGATGCGTTCGGCCCTTGAATGCTGCCACAAGGGATGGGGCGAATCTGTCATCGTCGGCGTGGCCGGAGCTGGCCAGGAAATCTGTACGCGTCCGTTCCAGCTGGTCACGGGACGTGTCTGGCGCGGCACCGCGTTTGGCGGTTGCAAGGGCCGCTCGCAATTGCCCGGCATGGTCGATCAGTACATGGACGGCGAGATCAAGGTGGATGAATTCATTACTCACACGATGCCGCTTGAAGACATCAATCGCGCCTTCGATCTGATGCACGAGGGCAAAAGCATTCGCACAGTGATTCACTTTTAGGCCCGAGTGAGAACGCGACCGCCGTGAAAAAACGATACAAGGTGGCGGTCGCTACCACGTCACAAATTGCCGCCGACGCGGCAGCCGAAGTCGCCGGGCAAGGCGGAAATGCCGTTGACTGCGCGGTGGCCGCCGCCATGCTCTCCATTAATACCCAACCCGGCGTCTGCGCATTGGCAGGTGGCGGCTATGTGGCCATTTGGCACCCGAACAAGGAGCCGATAACCATCGATGGCAACGTCGCTGTACCGGGTCTCGGCCAGCAGGGCGGTCACGAAACGGATCGGGGGTCGAGTGTCCGGATGGAGTACGGCGGTGGCGTTACGACGGTGGTCGGAGGTGCTTCCGTTGCGGTTCCGGGAACGCTTGCTGCTCTGGAAAAAGCCAGCCGCACGTTTGGAGCCGTCAGCTGGCCTTGCACACTGCAGCCAACCATCCGCGCCACGGAGAAAGGCTTCCCTTTGGCCGAAGCCTGTCGTTACTACCTGAGCTATTCGGGTGAATCCATATTTTCACGCAGCGCGGATGGATTCGGTGCCCTTCATAACAGCGATGGTTCTTTGCTGGAATCAGGCCGCACCGTCGTTGTACCGCATCTTGCGGACAGCCTGACGGCCATCGCAACCGAAGGCGCGCGGGTATTTTATGAGGGTGAACTGGCCGACAAAATCGTCGCTCATGTCCAGGATACGGGAGGGAGGCTTAGCCGCGCCGATATGGCGGGGTATGAGGCAGTGGTTCGGCGCTCTATTGCCCTCGACTCCGATGGCTGGCGTATAACCACCAACCCGCCACCAGCGGTTGGCGGTGCCGTGCTGGCGGCTATGCTGCGTGGCTTCAAGATGCCGGCAATGCGTGCATGGGATGCGGAATCATACCGACACCTGGTCCGGGTACAACACGCCGCGCTATCCTATCGAAAAGCGCATCTTGATCTCGCTGACGATGTTGCTGGCACCGTCGGTGAGCTTATGCAGCTCGCAGAATCCGGGCAGCTCCTTGGCCGCTGGTCCTCAGCATCAACCGTACATACTTCGGCCGTCGATTCGAGCGGCCTTGCGTGTGCCATCACCGCCTCATCCGGCTACGGGTCCGGCGAGATGCCCCCCGGCACCGGGCTGTGGCTCAACAACTGCCTGGGCGAACTGGAATTGAATCGCCGCGGACTCGATGCGGGGCCACCGGGTACCCGGCTGCCGTCCAATATGACTCCCGGGATCGCTCGTAGCGAGGGTTCCGTGCTTGCATTTGGCTCACCCGGCGCTGATCGAATTACCACGGCGTTGCACCAGTTTCTGATCAATTACACGCATCTTGGCCTGTCTCTGGAAGAGGCTATCGCCTCTCCGCGCCTTCATCTCGATGTGACCGGAGAACAAGTAGAGCTGTCTCTCGAGCCCGGCATCGATATCCCCGGTCTCGACATTGAACAAAAGCGCTATGCATCGACCAATATGTATTTTGGCGGCGTAGCCGCAGCAGCCTGCGATCGCCACGGTCAACTGCTGGCAGCGGCCGATCCACGCCGCGAAGGGGGAACATTCAACGCCGGGGGTGAAGGTCGCGCGTCGGTTTGATACTCTGCCGCGACGCCGCTGCCCTTGCAGTCTGTTGAAAAAGTCCTCCATGACTTTTTAAACGAGCTGCCAGGAGTGGCGCGCACTTATTTGTTGCCTGTGGAGTCATAACGTGCCCGATGCTTATCTTTCTGATCGTCTCCCCGAAACGCTGCCGGACGATCCGATGCACTGGGCCGAGGCCTGGTTAACCGCGGCGGCGGAACAGAAAATTCAACGCAATCCCAATTCGATGACACTGGTGACAGTTGCCGCGAATGGGGCGCCGTCCGCCCGCATTGTGTTGTGCAAATCGTTTGTCTCCGATCCTGGCTATGTCATCGCGTATACCAATTATGAATCCAGGAAATGTCAGGAAATCGAACGCAATGACAACGTCTGCGTCTTGTTCCACTGGGACAGTTTTGGACGCCAGATTCGCATCGGTGGCACCGCTGTGCGCTCGCCAGCGGCTGAAAGCGATGCCTATTTTGCATCCCGCGATGGCGGCAGCCAGCTTGGGGCCTGGGGGAGCGATCAGAGCCAGACAATCGAATCGCACGCCGCCCTGGTCCAGCAGATAAGAAACCGTGCCCTGGAACTGGACCTCACGCTGCAGGGCGCAAGCGGCACGAAGGTGGCCGAAACCTCGGTCGTAATTTCCCGGCCACCGCGCTGGGGTGGCCTTCGTGTCTGGGCGTCAAGTATCGAATTGTGGATAGAGGGCAAGGATCGTATTCATGATCGGGCGCTATGGACCAGAGACCTGAATCGATCAACCACGAATGACTTCAGCCCTTCCGCATGGACCGGCACGCGACTGCAACCCTGATGCCGTTTTGCTCGAATGGCCGGTAAGCGGCGATGACGGGGGCGAGCATTCGCCGCTGCTGGTTGGGCTTTGTACTGCTCATGGCAGGGCCGTCAATCGCAAGCCAGGAGGTAGTGACTGAAGACCAGCGTCTGTCAGTGGATGTTTCTCGCAGCGACGGTCGCATCGCGATGGACCTGTTTGGCAGTATCTGGCTCTTGCCACCCAACGGCGGCGCGGCGTTAAAACTGACTGATACCACGCTGCCAGCGATCCGACCGCGCTGGTCGCCGGATGGCCTGCAGATTCTCTACCAAACCAACGGCGTGAACTCTCGCCAGCTATGGCTGGTCGAGGTGGCCACCGGCCGCACCATAGCGCTGGGGAAACCCAGTCAATATTACCAACAGGCGGCATGGCACCCCGACGGTGAGCGCATCGTCTTTTCATCGTGGCGCAGAGACAGCGGTCTCGATATCTGGGAGCTGGACCTGCACACCGGAGTGGAATGGCGATTGAGTAACGGGCCGGGGGACGAACTCGAACCGGCCTGGTCTCGAGACGGGCGTGACCTTGTTTTTATTCGTCATGAGGACGACGTGTGGGCCCTGGTGTTACGTCGCTTCGGCGAACAGGGTATCGATCTGCTGGTATCGGAGACGCCGCTGGCTTCTCCCTCGTGGCGTCCGGACGGCACGCTGATTACTTTTTTCAAGGATGTCGATGACCACTATCAATTGCATATGGTTATTTTGTCAGATCCGGTTCTGGAGCGACCGCTTGGTGCCGGAGAAGACTATTTCCCTGCACCAGTAAGCTGGCTCGACCGCAGCCGGCTCTATTACACAGCGAACGGTCGCATCAAAACCCGCGATTTTGGTGAGTGGCGATCCCACCGCATTAATTTCCGCGCCACCATTGGTGAACCCGCGCCACGCCCGCAATTGACCATGGCAGACCGCGAATTGCCGCTGCTCACGCCACCAGCCGGGAAGCTCGTGATACGAGCATCGCGATTGTTCGACGGTGTTTCCCGCCGCTATCAGCAAAACATGGATGTCCTCATCAACGGCGGCCTTATCGAGTCAGTAGTGCCACGACAGGACTGGGCGGATGTTACCGTTCTCGATCTCGGCTTAACGACGCTATTGCCGGGATTCATCGACGCCTATTCGGCACCACCAGAGGGACCGATCGGACGCAGCGGGCCAGAGCTGCTGGCGTATGGCGTGACCACGCTGGTGGCTGTCGTGGATGAGTCGTTCGACGCGGCCGTGTGGGAGACCGAGCAAACTCCGGGACCGCGGGTATTGCGCGCCGCGACTCTGGGCGCGATGACTATGGATAATACGGACGAGACGGAGGAGACGGACAACGCTGTGTACCTGATCGCTGCGACTGACGCGGCCACCGGAGATGCCGATGAACGCGAATTGGTACAGCACTGGCAGGATCTTGGTACACCGGTCCTTGCTGAAAATCCGCTCATGGGGCGGAGCATTGGCGCCGGCCTGTTGCTGGCAGTGGATATGATTGCATCGGCATCTCCGAGTGAGCGTTTTTCGGGACGGCAAAGCTTGCCCGCAGGCGACCCGATCGCACTGGTCTCCGGTCTCGCCGGAGCGGGGACACCCGGACTGCAGAGCCTGTATCGATCGCGACAAGCCTGGCGATTTCGCGAGCAGGCTAAGGATGTGCGCCGCGTGACTTCGACAACCAAAATCGACGCCGGCCTTGCGACAGTGGTTCTCGGCAGCAAGCCCAATGGCATGCCTCCAGGGCTGGCGTTGCACGCAGAATTAAGAGCTCTGACAGCGACCGGACTCAGCGGCGACCAGGTACTGAAAGCAACCGGTCAGAATGCGGCAAGGATTTTGGGGCTTGCCGGCAAAATCGGCCAAATCACGCCGGGTGCCCGTGCGGACCTGGTATTGGTCACCGGCGACCCACTCCTGAATGTGGCCACTGCCCTGAATATTATCGCCGTGGTCCGAAATGGGCGTTTTTTCAGCCTGGTGAGCTTGCTGGAACGGGCACAAGACAACAATACTGTCGAATAATTTGACAAAATGTCGCAAGGCACGGGCGGCACCGACTGGCCCTGACAATTAAACATAAGATGGGCAACAAGTCCTTGTCCAGACGGAAAAATTCTTTTTCGTGTTGTTTCGTAACTCGTTGTTTTTTAATTTAAATCCGGCGTTTTATCAAAGCCTGTCGGGGAAGTTTACAGCTCATCGTGCCGACTTAAGCATTCGCTGTCGAGGTTATCGGTAACTGTCTGAAAACAGATAATTTGTTGCACTGTGGCACAGGACTTGCTTTGAACAACCTGCCCAAGCGAAATGTAACTGGACTTTGGTAATTGTAATGATCGATACAAACAGGATTTAGACGCCAGAAGAACGATAATAATAAAAATAATGAGATCCAGATCCAATAATTATAACGATAGTTAGTATCTGGTTACCTGATTCCCAGTTACCTCTTTTGATAATGAAAAGAGTCATTAGCCCCGCCGCTTTTGCTGCGGGGCTTTTTATTGGACCCAATCATTGTGGCTGACCGCCAAACGCGATTAGATAGTCGGGTATGTCCTGCGGCACTTTGTCACCGCGAGGGAGTCATACAGGCAAAGGAACCTCTGAATAATTCCGGGCTTTTTGAAACGTAAGATGCGAGTTCAGAGTGGATCAGGGGTTCCATAACAATAAACCCCGGGGGCCCTTGCCATGAAACTCACTTTAGTCAGTGTGCTTGCCACGCTTATCCTCGTTGGCAGCAACGAGACCATTGCTGCCGGAGACGTCTACCAGGACGCCGTCAATCATACACAGCGCAGCGAAGCAGATGTCACTCGCGACGGCGGCAGGAAGCCCGCCGAGGTGATGAGATTCTTCGGCATAAACGCCGGTATGGACGTTCTCGATATGTATTCGGGTGGTGGCTACTACACCGAGTTGCTGGCCAATGTAGTTGGGGCCGATGGCTCGGTAACGGCCCATAGCAACAAAGCCTATCTCAGCTTTTCCGGCGATGAATCGGCGGCGCGCTACGGCAACAATCGATTGCCAAACACCAGCGTGCTAATGGCGGAGAACAACGAACTGAAACTCGATTCAAACCGCTACGATGCCGTGACGATGATTCTCGCCTATCACGACATCTATTTCGAGGATGACGAAATCGGCTGGCCCCTCACGGATGGGCCAAAACTGCTGGCCGAACTGTACCAGGGCATGAAGCCTGGGGCGGTTCTCGGTATCGTCGATCATAATGCCGCACCAGGCTCACCCACACAGACAGGCAGTACAACGCATCGGATTGATATCGCGATTGTCATTCGTGAAGTTCAGGCGGCGGGTTTTGTGCTGGATGCGCAGAGCAATATCCTGCGCAATGACGCTGACGACTACGACAAGTCCGTTTTTGATTCAGAGTTAAGGGGCAAGACAGATCGATTCGTGCTTAGATTTCGCAAGCCCGACTAGCCCGGCCAATTCATGGTATTTTCAACAGACGGCCGGATGGCCCTGAACTCTGTGCTGAAATGGGGAGCGGAACACTATGTACCGACACTTGATTCTTGGCGGTCTGACAGGCCTGTTGATACTCGCATGCGCGCCGCCGGACGGCGAAGAATCGCCGGCCAACTATGACGAATATGATATCGGTATGTTGCAACAGGCGATGCAAGACGGGGACCTCACCGCCCGTGGACTCGTTGACCATTATCTGCAACGCATAGACATCATTGACAGCGCGGGTCCCAAACTCCGGTCAATCATTGAAATAAATCCGGACGCTCAATCGATCGCCGATGCGCTCGATGCCGAGCGACGCGACAGCGGCCCGCGCGGGCCGCTGCACGGCATTCCGGTGGTTCTGAAAGCCAACATCGGTACCGGCGACAAAATGGCAACGACGGCGGGATCGCTGGCACTGGCCGATCATCATGTGGCCACGGATGCGTTTCTGGTTAGCGAGCTTCGCGATGCCGGGGCCATTATTCTGGCCAAAACCAACCTCAGCGAATGGGCGGGCGAGTTAAACTCGCGCTTGCAACCGGCTTGCGTTAACGTTGCCACCCA
>CAYUOY010000069.1:0-19638 GCA_964446495.1 uncultured Woeseiaceae bacterium
CGGGGATACGCGGGTCCTGTACGCTTACTTGCGTCGAGCAGCCCGCTGCGACCGCGATGAGCAGCACCACAGAAATAATATTTCGCCAACGTGACATGTCAGTCGTTGTGTCCCCGCAGAGGCATGCTGGCCTCGGTTCACTCACCTATCAGAGCCGTTTCGCGTACCAGAGTTCCATATGATGGTAATCCGGGACCGAAACTTAACTTTAGACCCGCCGTACCGTCAGTGCAACCGCCGAAAAGTCTATCCGTGCCAGGCAAGCGGTGCCTCTTCCATTAGTGCCACCTGTTCCCGGAGTGTCAGAATATGTTCATCCCAGTAGCGCGGTGTATTGAACCAGGGAAAAGCGACCTTAAAAGCAGGGTCCTCCCAGCGACGCGCGATCCAGGCCGCATAATGCATGATACGCAGGGTTCTGAGAGCTTCAATCAGGTGTAATTCGAGGGCGTCAAAGTGCCGGAATTCCTGATAGCCTTTGAGCAGGGTCTCAAGTTGCGGCGTTTGTTCGTGTCGGTCGCCGGACAGAAACATCCACAGGTCCTGTACCGCAGGACCCATTCTCGCATCGTCAAAATCCACGATGTGCAGTTGCGACTCTGTCACCAGAACATTGCCCGGGTGAAAGTCGCCGTGCAGGCGTAAATGTCGAAAGGAGCCGGCACGCTCGAAACTGGCCTCGATACTGTCAAACAGGTGCTGGGTGATGCCGCTATAAACATCTTCGAGCTCGGGCGGAATGAATTCGTTGTCGAGTAGAAACTCCTGTGAGGAGAATCCAAACCCTTCCAGATCGATCGTCGGTCGGTGTTTGAATTCGGCTACCTCGCCGTGCAGGTGAATTCGTCCGATCAGGCGTCCAATCTGTTGTTGCAATTGGGTATTGTCCAGATCAGGCGCGCGGCCACCGTGACAAGGTGAGACGGACAAGCGGAACAGACCATGGTGATGCAGGGTTTCACCGTCAATTTGCAGTGGCGGTACCACCGGTATATCCAGCTCTGCCAGAGATTCGCTGAACTGATGTTCTTCGTTAATGGCTGCATCGGTCCAGCGTCCCGGCCGGTAGAATTTCGCGACGACGGCATTCCCGCCTTCGATACCGACCTGATAGACACGATTCTCATAGCTGTTCAGGGCGAGAAATCGACCATTACAGTCAAAACCAAGTGCTTCGAGTGCCGCAAGGATGTCATCGGGCTGCAATGCGGCATACGCATGGTTTGATGCCTCATCATAGTTCATGACGCAATATTACCAGCCATGTCGTGGTGCGCCGCTCAGGCTTTCGATCGGGAAGCCCGCTTGCGGTCGACCTCGGTCAGCAACTTCTTGCGCAAGCGCAAATTCAGCGGCGTCACTTCCACCAGTTCATCGTCATCGATGAATTCCAGCGCCTGCTCCAGCGAAAAGCGAATACGCGGTGTCAATACGATGTTCTCGTCCGTGCCGGCGGCACGTATGTTAGTCAGCTGTTTTGCTTTGGTCGGGTTGACGATCATGTCGTCGCGCCGCTTGTTAATCCCGATGAGCATACCTTCATAGACGGCGTCGCCGTGACCGACCATCATCCGGCCTCGCTCTTGCAGGTTGAATAGCGCGTAAGCCAGCGCTTTTCCCTGGACCATTGAAACCATTACGCCATTGCCGCGTTGTCCCAGGGAAACGGGTACGTAGTAGTCGTATTTGTCGAAGACGTGATACATCAGGCCGGTACCGGATGTTGCCGTGAGATATTCGGTACGAAAGCCAATCAGGCCACGCGTGGGAATTTTGTAATCCAGCCGGACCCGACCTTTCCCATCCGGGACCATGGTCAGCAATTCACCCTTGCGATCGGCGAGTCGGGTCATTACAGCACCCTGGAAGGCTTCTTCGAAGTCGACGGTCAGTTGCTCCCAGGGCTCCTGTTGCACCCCGTTTTCCTCATGAATAATCACCTCGGGTCGGGATACGGCAAGCTCAAACCCCTCACGTCGCATGGTTTCAATGAGGACGGACAGGTGCAATTCGCCACGACCGGAAACCCGAAACTTATCCGGATCTTCGGTGGGCTCGACTCGCAGAGCGACGTTGTGCCTGAGTTCCTGATCCAGTCGCTCGCGAATCTGCCGGCTGGTAAGAAATTTTCCGTCCTGCCCGGCAAAGGGGGATTTGTTGACCTGAAAGGTCATGCTGATAGTGGGCTCATCAACGGCCAACGCAGGTAGCGGGTCCGGGTGATCCCGCGGACAAACCGTGTCCGAAATAGCCAGATCATCGATGCCACTGAAAATAACAATTTCACCGGCGCTTGCCGCCGCAATCTTGATCCGCTCCAGCCCATCAAAACCGTATAACTCGAGAATTCGGCCGTTACGGGTTTTGCCATCTGCCGCCACGATGCCGACGGACGCATTCGCTTCAATCTTGCCGCGCTGAATGCGGCCAATACCCAGGACTCCGACATAGGAGTTGTAGTCCAGGCTGGAGACCTGCAATTGCAACGGACCCGACGCGTCAACATCTGGTGGAGCGACTTTGTCAACTACGGTCTGGAAGAGTGGCGTCATGTCCTCTCTGGCGTCGTCGGGTTCGTAGGTGGCAAAACCCTCCAATGCCGAGGCGTAGACGATTGGAAAATCGAGTTGTTCATCGGTTGCACCAAGACGGTCGAAAAGATCGAAAGTCTGATCAAGGACCCAGTTCGGACGAGCGCCGTCACGATCAATCTTGTTGATGACGACAATCGGTACGAGGCCGCGGGCGAACGCTTTTTGCGTGACGAAGCGAGTCTGTGGCATGGGTCCCTCTACCGCGTCCACCAGCAGCAACACACTGTCGACCATTGATAGCACACGCTCCACCTCACCGCCGAAATCGGCGTGTCCCGGTGTATCAACGATGTTGATGTGATAGCCGTGCCAGGTAATCGCCGTGTTTTTCGCCAGAATCGTGATGCCCCGTTCCCGCTCAAGCTCATTGGAGTCCATGACGCGATCGGGCGTTGCAGCGCGCGATCCGAGCGTGCCGGATTGTTGCAGCAACTGGTCGACGAGGGTGGTCTTGCCATGATCGACGTGGGCGATAATGGCGATATTACGGATGTGGTCTACGCTGGACATTGGCTCATGCCGGGTGTGTTGGGGTGGCGGAGTATAGAGACGGTCCGTCACAAATGATATGCCCATTACAGGAGACTTTTGACCGCGTCCTGGGAATGCCCGCTTATCTCTTCGCGTGGCCCGGTGTACAATCCCGTTCCACTTGCCATGCGTCAGATAAATAACGTGAACCTTTACGACTCCATAACTCAGGAAATTGACGACAGCCCCAAAGGGCCGGGTACGACCGCCTTTTTCGATCTGGACGGTACTTTGATTTTCGGCTTCTCAATTTTGTCGATCTTCCGTGAGCGGGTGATGAGCGGCGAGCTGGCACCCTACGACGCAATACAACAGTTTTTCTCCTTGCTAAGTCATGGTCTGAATGGGACTGAATACCCGCGCATTCTCGCGGAAGCGGCTGAAACGCTTGAGGGCGTATCCGAGCAGGATTTTGTCGAATTGGGAGAGAGCGTCTTCGATAAATATATCGCCGGATCGATTTACCCGGAGTCGCGGGCGCTGGTGCGGGCCCACTTGAAGCGCGGTCACACCGTCGTCGTTCTGTCATCAGCAACAATGTACCAGGTGAAACCGGTGGCCAGGGAACTCGCAATTCCACACATTCTGTGCAATGAGTTTGGGGTCGAAGACGGCATGTTTACCGGAGAGATACGTGAGCCGGTGTACTACGCAGAGGGCAAACTCGATGCGGCGAAAGAGTTCTGCGCCCAACACGACGGCACGCTGGAAAACAGTTATTTTTACAGCGATGGCATTGAAGATGTGTCACTACTCGATGCGGTGGGATTTCCGCGGCCGCTGAACCCGGACCAGACGCTGGATGTCGTCGCGCGGCGCCGCAACTGGCCGGTGCGGAGATTTAGCAGTCGTGGTATTCCCGGCGTCAGGGAATTCGTTCGAACCGGACTGGTGTACGGGGCATTCTTATCCGCGGCCCTGCAGATAATTCCGACCTGGGTGCTGAATCAGTCACGTCGTGATGCCGTGAACCTGGCAGTGACCACCTGGGGTGAGTTTGGCAGCGCCCTGGCCGGCATCAAGATAGATATCAGTGGTGAGCACCACCTTTGGGAACAGCGGCCCGCCGTCTTCCTTTTTAATCATCAGAGCGCCATTGATGTTCTCATCATCGCCAAGTTGCTGCGGCGGGACTTTACGGCCATTGCGAAGCACGAGATTGCTACTAATCCACTGGTAGGCCCTGTATTTCGTGTCGCCGATACCGTGTTCATCGATCGACGCAACCAGGCCAAAGCCATTGAGGCACTGAAACCGGTCGTCAAGACGCTGCAGGATGGGCTTTCCATCGCCATTGCGCCGGAAGGGACGCGCAGTGCCGGTGACCGCCTCGGATCCTTCAAGAAGGGCCCCTTCCATATCGCCATGCAAGCCGGCGTGCCGATCGTACCCATTGTTATTCACAATGCGACCGACGTGTTGCCCAAGGGCGGATTTTTCGTACGGCCGTCGACCGTACAAGTCGATGTGCTGCCGCCTTTGAAGACCGATACCTGGTCGGCAGAGACCGTCGAGCAACACGTTGCCGAGGTTCGTGGGCAATTTCTTGAGACACTGGGACAGACGATGCGCTCACCGGCGCAGCTCAAGCGAGTGAAATAGTTCGGGCTGGCAGCTATTCGAAAACCACGTTTTTTCAACAGCCTGCTAGGCTTCCTGGATCAACTCAAAACTCAATCCGGCGCTGGTCTGCAAGCGGTTCAGCAGCAGGTCACCCATCGCTGAGGCAGGCGTCCAGAAACCACCGCTAACGTCCAGGTGATCACGGGCAAGACAGACGGCGCTTTCACCGAGCATCTTGCTGGTTGAGCCGTATCCCGGATCACGATCACCTTTGACGCGTACCTTAATGCGTTTGCCGTTCGAGGTTGTGCCGACCAGAATCAGATTGAAGAAACCGTTTTCACGTTCGCTTTCTCCGGGACCCTCGCCGGGTTTCGGCAAATATCTGGTGACGATATGTCGGCGCGTCCATTCCACGGAGCAGGCCAGCATAAAGCCGCCAAGACCGGCTGTTCCCAATGCAGACTTGATCCATCCGCCCAGCCCGGGTCCGGTGATGGTGGATTCGTCGTAGCCGAAATCTTCGCCATACGGGAAGTTAAGCAGGGCATTGCTGCGTCTCACAACGCGCATATTGATGGCACCCATCACGAAAGGCATGGTCCATGCTCCCAATTCGGCATTGAAAGCCATGCCTCGCTGGTCGCGGCCATCCGGCCCGTCGCGCGCACCTTCCGGATTCAGGCTGTAGGGTGCCGTCAGGATTCTGGCGACATTGCGATCACGCTTGCCTTCTTCCACGGCATTCAGCAGGCTCGCAATGGTTCCGCCGCTGGCGCCGCCGCGCAATGCCTTGACCAGCAACGAGACTTTTTTGGCGGGCTCCCCGTGCAGCTCGATCGTATGTTTTTGTAAAAAATGTACGCCGATGTCTGAAGGGATCGAGTCAAAGCCGCAAGCATGGACAATGCGGGCACCGCTTTTCGCGGCATTGTCCTGGTGCCGGTCGATCATTTTGCGCATCCATTGCACCTCACCAGCGAGGTCGCAATAGTCCGTTCCGTGGTTTACGCAGGCTTCCACGAGTGGTGACCCGTACCTGGCATAGGGGCCAACGGTAGTCAGAACCACTCTGGTGTCAGCCGCAATGGCATCAAGCGAAGACGGGTCGGAACTGTCGGCGATGAGAATGGGCAGTGCGCCAACCGGGATTTCAGACTCGGAGAGAACGGATTCCAGTTTTTCGCGGTTCCGTCCAGCGACGGCCCATCTCAATCCTGAGTCCGACGAATAATTTTGCCACAGGTATTCCACCACCAGTCGACCGGTGAAGCCGCTGGCGCCGAATACCACGATGTCAAATTGTCGACTGTGCTGTGCGTCAGGCTGATTCATCGGTGAAGACTAGACGGTGTGTCGAGCGGACACAACGTTTTGCGAGTTTACGGCACTATAGCCGGCCGAATGTGATGGTAGACAGTGACAGGAGCCAGTCAAGACGTTACTGTGGCGGCCGGATTTGAGACGGAAAACGCCCATGTTTAAAAGCAGATTCATGAAGGTGGCAGCGGTTCTATTTACTGTCGTAGTTGCGCTTGGCGCTTGCAGTTCGTCGGATGATGACAAGCAATCGAGTGCTCTGCAGGCAAGCGATGGCTTGCTGCAATACATCCCGGCGGACACGCCCTTCGTATTCGCGACGCCGGAACCAATGCCGCAGGATGTTCTGGACAAACTTGAGCCGCATATCGATGCCATTCTGGCGGCGTATCAGAACATTCTTACTATTGCGATCGAGGACATACCGAACGCGGAGATTGATGATTCCGAAAATGCGGCACAGTTGGCCAGACTGGCGGCGATTGGTGGTGAGTTTGTGGAGTTGCTGGGCAGTGGTGGGCTAGGCGATGCCGGTCTGTCGCTCAAGTCCCGGTCTGCTATATATGGAATCGGATTGCTGCCCGTCGTGCGATTCGAATTAACGGATACGGCCGCATTTGAGGCCCTCATAGCAAGATTCGAGGAAAAAAGTGGCGAGTCGATGTCTGTCGCCAGCATTGGTGAGCAGACGTATCGCTACGTCGGCGACGACGATGCGCACCTGGTCATAGCGATCATCGATGAGTTCCTGGTGGCCACCGTTGTACCGGCGGCGCTGTCAACGGAACAGCTTGAGAAGGTACTTGGTTTGACTTTGCCGACACGAAATATCGGCACCGCAGGAGTACTGGACAGCCTGGCGTCAGAATACGGCTACACTCCGCATGCTTTGGGTTTTGTCGACATTGAGCGAGTGGCGGCAACTTTTCTCGACGAGCAATCGGGTGTCAACGCAGAATTGCTCAAGCTCATGGATTATGACGGATCTGTACTGACCGATGTGTGCCGGAAGGAGATTCGGGAGATGTCCGGCGTCATACCAAGAATGGTTACGGGCTATACAGAAGTGAGCGTGGACAGATTCAATTCCAGGCTCGTATTCGAATTGCGCAATGACATAGCTACGAATCTTGCCACGCTGGCGGCGGTAGTGCCGGGCCTTGGTTCGGATCACGGCGGTCTTTTCTCCTTTGGTATGAGTCTGGATGTGCTTGCCGCACGGGATTTTTACGCGGCCAGGCTGGATGCCCTGGAGGCGGATCCGTACGAATGTGAATTATTTGCAGAGCTTCAGGGTGGAGTGGCGCAAGGGCGAGCGGTATTGAATCAGCCGGTGCCGCCACTGGCATATGGATTCAAGGGCTTCTTGGCCGTCATAGATGACATCGGCGATTTTGATTTTGCCAGTCAGCGGCCGCCCGAAAAAATAGATATGCGACTTCTCGTTGCCATCGACAATGCCGAGGCGTTGTTGGCGATGGGTACGATGTTCAGCCCGGAGTTGGCCGCGCTGAATTTGCAGCCAGATGGTAAGCCGGTAGAAATGGCCATGCCGCAGCTCGCGGGTCGAACGGATTCGCTGTCTATCGCAATGACCGACAACCTGTTGGGTGTTGCTGTCGGCGCCGATGCGAAAGATGGACTGGGTGAGTTACTAACGGCGGATGCGATCGAACCACCGCCCAGTTTCAGCATGACCATGGATGCGTCAAGTTATTATCAGCTCATGGGTGAGATCATGATGACGCCAAATGAGGGCACCGATGAATCGGCCGAGATGTCGCCGGAAATTGCACAGGCGCTCGGCACTATGATGAACGAATTCGGGAAACTACTGGATCGAATTTCCGTCGATATAGTACTCACGGATCGTGGCGTGGAGATTCAGTCGAACGTGGAACTGGTCGATTAGACTGACGCAAATTCAGGAGAGACGTAGATGAAAAGAATAGCGGCGTATTTTTGTTTTTTGGTGCTCGTTGCAAGTGCCTCTGTCGCCGGCGCAACGGATGAAATCATCACTAAGCTCAGCGACGAACAGATGGCCCGGAGTGCGACCGTTTTGCCTGAAAGTGGCATTGTCGCCAGTGGCCAGCCGAGTGCTGCGGCGCTCAGGAATGTCGCGGCTGCAGGGTTTGGCACGGTCATTGATATGCGCGCGGCGGACGAGGACAGGGGTATTGATGAGGAACATATCGTCAAAGACCTGGGGATGAGCTATGTCGCGTTTCCGCTGGCGAGCAAGGAAGACATCAGTTTCGCGAAAGCGGCAGAACTCGATGCATTGCTGAGTAGCATCGAGGGTTCGGTACTCGTGCATTGTGCCAGCGGCAATCGCGTGGGTGCGATATTCGCACTGCGCGCAAAAAATAATGGCGCAGACAGCGCTGATGCGCTGGCACTGGGTAAGTCAGCCGGATTGACCCGCCTGGAAGGAGTGGTCAAGGAGCGCCTTGAGATAAAATAGTCGTTCGGGACATTCCTGGAGCTGTGGCGATCGCTCCTTTCGGGAGCAAACAGAGGAATTCATCCATGCCAGTCTCTACCGCCGAAAAATCTGCCAGGTTTGTATCCCTGCACCAGCAGGAGAACGTATTCACAATTCCCAACCCCTGGGATATTGGATCAGCCCGGTTCTTCGAGGCGCTGGGGTTCGACGCATTGGCGACGACCAGTTCCGGATTCGCACAATCAATCGGTCGTCTGGACGGTGAGGTGACACTCGATGAGACGCTGCGTCATTGCGAGGATATTGCTGCCGCAACGTCTGTGCCGGTTTCTGTCGATTTCGAGAGTGGCTTTGGCAAGGACCCGGAGACTGTTGCCCGTAGTATCAGACGCATCACAGAAACCGGCGTTGTGGGGGCCTCTATTGAGGACTATACGGGCGACCGGCAAAACCCGATCTACGCATTCGACCTGGCGATTGAAAGAGTGGCGGCAGCGGTAGAGGCTGCTCGCGCCTGTTCGTTCCCGTTTACATTGACGGTACGCGCAGAGCAATTGCTACGCGCCGATTACGATTTAGAAGAGACGATTAGACGCTTGCAAGCTTACGAATCCGCGGGGGCAGACGTGCTGTATGCGCCAGCATTAAAGACACTGGATGATGTGCGGCAAGTCACGCAATCGCTTGGCAAGCCGATCAACGTGCTCGGATCGTTTTTTCCCGACCATTCAGTAGCCGATCTCGGGGATGCCGGTGCCAAAAGAGTGAGTATCGGCGGCGGTCTGGCGCGCCTGGCGGCAAGCGCCACGATCAGGGCCGCGACTGCGCTGCAGGAGCAGGGTGATCTTGCCTGGATTCGCGACGTCATGCCCAGCACTGATATTGATCGCCTGCTTGGCATTGAGAATGTCGCAGCAATAGAGTGATGGTGGCTGGAAAACCTAAAGGTTTTCGCCGATGTCGACGAATATTTTCGAAAATCTAATCCGCTGGCGACGCGTACTTCGCTAATAGTTCCGCACCTGTCATATCGACAGTGTCATTCGCGAAAGCATAAAACGCCGGTTTTTCGTCGATGAAAACCTGATGATCAAAAACGAAAGCTGAATCATCATCAAACATCCCCGCCGCCAGGAAATACTGTTCGCTTTGTTTCAACTTGTAGAACAGATGGCTCCCGCACTTCTTGCAAAAGCCGCGTTCGGCCCACTGGGACGAGTCAAATATCGAAATATTTTCATCGCCCTCAAACGAGACGTCTGTTCCGCAGTCGGCGACCATCAACGGACCGCCGCCCCACTTTCGGCACATGCCGCAATGACACGCCCCGGCACTGTTGCTGAGGTTGGCTACAGAGACGCGAACTCCGCCGCACAGGCAGCTTCCGGTTCCTTTAGTGGTTTTGGACATAGTTTTCTCCTGAAATGCGAATTCGTAGTGCCCGCGGTTTGTGCGGGCTAGGCTGGTTTTGGTGGCAACGTTTTTTTGAAGCCGGGAATCTCGCAGACACGTCGGTACCATTCCCGGATGCTCGCATGATCAGGTATTGCATCGGCGAGTTGCAACTGCGATACATTCGAAGCAACAGAAAGGTCTGCAATCGTCGGTGAATCCCCGCTCAGGTAGTCGTCGCGATCAAGTCCAGCTCCCAGTATGGCAGTAAGCTCGATCATGTTCTGCTCACCGCGGACGATCGCGTCCTGGTCTGCATCCGGACCCATAAAAACCTTGTTCAGCACGATATCGATCACCGAGCGGGACAGGCGACACTGATTCCAGTCCAGCCACTGGTCAATGCGGGCACGTACCACCGGGTCGGCGGGATACCAGCTCTGCAGTTCATATTTTTGGCACAGGTAGCGAAGAATGGCGTTCGATTCGTGAATCGTCAGGTCGCCGTCGATCAATGTCGGCACTTGATGGTTCGGGTTGATAGCCAGGAAATCAGCTTGCAGGTGCGCACCTTCATTCAGCGCCACATGGTGGGTCTCATAGGGGAGACCGGCTTCTTCGAGCAGTGCGGCCACACGCCGGGCGTGTTGTGAAAACGGATGGTAATAGAGGGTCAGCATCGTGATGGGTCCTTGTGTGAGAAACGACGCGGAAATACTGCCATCGTACTCCTGACAGCGTGTTGTCAGTAGGGTGTCAGTAAGGTACAAATAAGAGGGAGGAGGCAAGACATGCGCAAAGCGGACCGGCTGTTTCGGATCGTCGAGTACTTGAAGGCAAGACGGCAGGCGGTGACCGCAGAACGACTGTCCGCCGAGCTTGAAGTCAGCGTGAGGACGATCTATCGGGACATTGCAGATCTCTGCAACTCCGGTGTACCGATCGTCGGTGAGGCGGGCGTCGGATATGTGTTAGACCGCGACTATACGGTTCGACCACTGATATTCGATGTCGAGGAATTGGACGCACTGGCGCTGGGTGCGCAAATGGTCGGGAGCTGGGGGGATCGGGACCTCGCGAAAGCCGCCGGACGTGCGATCGACAAGATAACCGCGGTGTTACCCGAGCCACTGCGCGCGGAAATTTTGCAAACGGCGCTGTTCTCACCACCCAGTCAGGCCAAAGTACCGACCAAAATCGATTTCTCGGGATTGAGACGAGCTATTCGCACTCACAATAAAGTGAATTTCGAGTACGAAACGCTGGATGGCAGGCACAGCGAAAGAACCGTCCGTCCATTGTGCCTGGTGTTTTTCGGACCGGTCTGGTTGTTCGCGGGATGGTGCGAAAAACGACAGGACTTTCGCAACTTCCGACTTGACCGAATGACGAATCTTAGAATTACGCGCGAGCAGTTCACCGATCAACGGGGAAAACGCCTGATTGACTTCCTTCATCAGCAAAATGACGATTGTCAGAAATAAAAGACCTAATGAGCTGGTAGATACTGGCCGACAAGACCGGGTCGAGTGGTGCAAAACCGACGTTGTGCCCGTTTAGACGCGAAGCAATGGCTTGCAGACTGAGTGCCCGACCCATCAGGCACATAATTCAGAGGAGCAAAATGTGATGCTTATCGTACTACTTAAGTTTTCGAGCAACAAAGACCAAGCCAGCCAATTCATGCAAGGCCACAAAGAATGGATCGAACGCGGTTTTGATGAGGGTGTTTTTTGTTGGCTGGTAGTCTTCGGCCTAATTCGGGTGGCGGGATTGTGGCTTATAACACCTCGCTGTCGGACCTCCAAAACAGGGTGAACGATGATCCGTTTGTTGCGGAAAATGTTGTAAGCGCAGAAATTCTTGAAATTTTGCCGTCAAGAGCTGATGAACGACTTGAATTTCTTCTCGGCAGAGCTGCTACGCCGTAATTTCTATCACGCCATAAATGGGACACAAATAATGACTAATTATATTTCGCTCCCTGGTCAATCCAGGAGCGAATGACCTCAGCCTTGTCTTCTGACAGGGCAGCCCCGCGTCCGACTGATAACGACTGCTTGTGGTGTGGTGGCATCTGGATTTCCGGTGCCGTTTTTTGAGCAACAACCAGATACAGGGAGCTGGAAACGCTACTACCGGGTATAACGACCGGTCCAAACTTTGTTCCGCTCATTACGCTGTCATAGTCGCGGACGCTGAAGCCGCTCGCTTTAACGCCTTCGCCGGCGTGATCGTGGCATTCAGCACAATATTCTGAAAAAATGGGTTGAACATCGTTCCTAAAACTAATCTGGCGGTCACAGCTCACAAGGCCGATATATAGAGCGAAAAGTCCAATATTCAACAATAACTTAGGCGCCATTGTCCGATCCTCTCTGTTCTTACTAAACAGATTGGACCAACGTGCTCAATTTGACAATCGTGGCTTTCCACATTTTTGATCATCCAATGCCACCGCCGAGGACCGGGGCTTCCAGGTCCGCTCATGGCCGAGGCCAATGGAATGGCGCTGGAGAGTGGCCGTAGTTCGGCTAGCATAAATGGGGGCAGCATAAATGGGGACACCCACTATTCGTGAGCTTAATTTCCAACACATTCAAGCGGATTGCCGATTGATCTTTAGAAATCACAAGACAAGGGGTGTTAACCCCGACAGGTGAATGCAGCCGGCGCCACCAAAAAAAAGGCCTCCGTTCAGGAGGCCCAGTTTTTGGTGGAGGCGGCGGGAATCGAACCCGCGTCCGCAAGCCCTCCGCGCTGAGGTCTACATGCTTATTCCGTCATTAATCTCATCACTGGCTACCCGACGGGCAGGGAAAACCAGCAACCAGCTCAGTTAAAGTTTAACGGTCCGAGCACTGAACAAACTCTCGCCGCGGTCCTGTGTGGGTGACTCCTGGGATCCGGACGCACAGGCACGATCCGGGCAGAAGGCTCTAAACCGGTTTTTAAGCGGCTAGTGCGTAGTTGTCGTCGTTGGCAACTATAAGTGTTACAGCTGGATTTACGAGGTAATCTGTGCCTCGGCATGCACCCAGAGTTTCGCGACCCACGTCGAAGCCATGTCGCCCCCCTGTAGACTGTAGTGTAGGGGCTAATATCCAGAAAACAATCGACCAGGCGAAAATTGCCCGATCTGGTTGTCGGGCGGCTTAGCTCCGAACCAGGGTGCGCTCGAATTTCCAGTTCTGTTTTATTACGAGAAATAACATTAGAAAAACACAGTAAGATATTGAAAGATAAATATTAAGAGTGTTTTAAAATTCGCGCTTTTTGGCGTTGCCAATCGCGATCTTTTACCGCCGCACGTTTGTCAGACTGTTTCTTGCCCTTGGCGAGCCCGATGTCGAGTTTCGCTCGTCCGCGCGACCAATGCAGATTTAGCGGCACCAGCGTATAGCCTTTGCGCTCCACGGCACCAATCAGTCGGTCCAGTTCGTTTCGGTGCAACAACAACTTTCGGGTTCGGGTCGGGTCCGGTGAAATGTGGGTCGAGGCAGTATTCAGTGGCGAAATATGTGCACCAATCAACCAGCCTTCGCCATCTCTGACATGCACATAGCTTTCCGTAATCTGCGCGCGGCCTTCGCGCAGGCTTTTGACCTCCCAACCCTCAAGTTGTAAACCGGCCTCGTAGGTGTCCTCTATAAAGTAGTCGTGACGAGCCCGTTTGTTTGCGGCGATTCTCGAGTTCGTTGCAGGTGATGATTTTTTCTTGCTCATTGGGATCGTTGGGCCGGGCAGCGGTCAGGGTGGACCGCGATTATACGATAGTCGCGTCTTTCCAACGTGCCATTTTGCGGTTGAAAGGGACTCCTTATTCATCCAGTATCCGCCTTCGAGCGCAAGAACGAGAATAATAAATGCTCAGTCACGAAGTGTCCGATCCGGGTCGCCGTAAGTCTCTGCACGGGAACTGGTCGTCGCGAATGGCTTTTATCCTCGCCGTGACCGGTTCTGCCGTAGGTCTTGGCAACATCTGGAAATTCCCCTACATCGCGGGCCAAAATGGCGGCGGTGCATTTGTACTCGTGTATCTGTTCTGTGTCTTCCTGATCGGCATGCCGGTCATGATGTCAGAAATATTGATCGGCCGTCGTGGGCGACGTAATCCAATCGCGACCATGGAACTGCTGGGAGAGGAAGAGGGTAGTTCACGACAGTGGAAATGGATCGGCGTCCTTGGTGTTAGCACGGGAATTCTGATTCTGTCCTATTACAGCGTCATCGCTGGTTGGACACTGGCCTATGTGGAAAAGAGTTTGACCGGGCAATTTGTTGGTGCCTCCGCCACGGAAATCCAGGATCTGTTCGATCGTTTTACCGGCAACTGGCTGCTGGTCAGTGCGGCACACACGCTGTTCATGGCGATAACCGTGGTAGTCGTCGCGCGCGGTGTTGAGCGTGGTCTTGAGCAGGCGGTGCGTTTCATGGTGCCGGCGCTGCTGCTTTTGATGTTGGCGCTACTCGGCTATTCGATCAACTCAGGTTCGTTCGTTGAGGGCCTGACGTTCATGTTTACGCCGAATTTTGACGCGTTGACCTGGGAGGGTGTTCTCGCCGCAATGGGGCAGGCATTTTTTACGCTAAGCATCGGTATGGGAGCCATCATGGCCTACGGTGCTTATCTGCCGGAGGAGACCTCGGTAATCAGTGCGTCGACGGCAGTTGTCGTTGCTGATACCGGTATTGCCATTCTTGCCGGCCTGGTGATTTTTCCCTTGGTATTTGCGAACGGCCTTGACCCGGCGGATGGCCCGGGACTGGTCTTTGTTACCCTGCCACTGGCTTTCGGCCAGATGAACGGGGGCATGTTTTTCGCCACACTGTTCTTTGTCTTGTTGACCTTTGCGGCCTGGACTTCGGCCCTGGGCTTGCTGGAACCGGCCGTGGCCTGGCTGATGGAGCGACATTATCGCAGCCGTGTGCAGGCGGCATTCATGGTGGGTGGGCTCATCTGGTTGCTCGGCATGGGCAGCGTACTTTCTTTTAACCTGCTTGCAGAGCTGCGATTCTGGCGCGGAACAATTTACGATAACGTCGATTACCTGACCAGCAATGTCATGTTGCCGCTCGGCGGACTTTGCATCGCTTTTTTTGCAGGCTGGGTGATGTGCCGCAATTCGACAGCGGAAGAGTTGGGTGGCGTCGGATCCCTCTATAAAGCCTGGCGATTTCTTGGGCGCTACATAGCGCCTGTCGCCATTTTGTTCGTGTTTATGCAGGCGATCGGCCTGTTATAGTCCGAGCGTTGCGATGCAGTTTTTCTCTGGATGACAAGCGGGGTTTGAGATGTGCGAAAAGTAAGCCGAAGCGCCTTGGTGCCGTATTCCGCCCGGGAGATGTTTGTTCTGGTGGATGATGTCGAGGCGTATCCGGAGTTTCTGCCCTGGTGCAATGACGCCGAAGTACACAATCGCTGCGGCGAGACCGTTGAGGCCACGCTCGAATTGCACAAGGGCTCAATGAGCAACCATTTTACGACGCTCAACACGCGCCACGAGTTCACAGCGATCGATCTGTCGTTGGTGGGTGGACCATTTCGGCACCTGGAGGGAGGGTGGCAATTCGCAGATCTTGGCGATGACGGCAGCAAAGTGGTTCTGGAACTCGAGTTTCAGTTCAAAAGCATGGTAGTAGACATGATGTTCGGCGCTTTTTTTGAAGATACCTGCAATTCCATGGTCGACGCGTTTTCTCGTCGTGCGGCGACCGTGTTCGGCGATCGCTAGCCAGTAAATGAATGTTCGTGCCGAAATTGTCTACGCAACCGGGCAACGACAGGAGTTAATTCCGCTGGAAGTCGAGGCTGGTACGACGCTGGCCGCTGCGATTGAAATATCGAAACTTCGCGCGCTGTTTCCCGACGATGATTTGGATGTTTGCGCCGTAGGAATTTGGGGCCGGCCTGTGGAGAGAACACGAGTCGTGCGAGACGGGGATCGGATTGAGTTGTATCGACCGCTACAAAAGGATCCGCGGGAAGCGCGCCGTGAACGTGCGTTAGCCAGTCCGGGCTAGAGATCTGGCCCCAGATCCTGATTGTCGATAATTTTGCTGACGCGGCCCTCGGCGAACTCGATCGATATCCATCGTTTGAAAGTGGCATCCTGGCGGCCAATTTTCAGGAAGTAGACATAGTCCCAGCGATCCTTGTGGAAGGGGTCATCGATCATCGGCGTGCCGAGGAGGAAGCGGACCTGTGATTGCGTCATGCCCGGCTCGACCAGGTCGATGTCTTCCTGTTTAAGCAGGTTGCCCTGCGACATTGGTGGCTGGAATACGCAGCCGGAAATAATGCCGAGTGCGACCAACACGCAGATGGATTGGAGCAGTTTTCTCATACTGATTAGGCTCTCGCTGGTACCCAATCCGGCCCCTGGCCATAATTTCAGCCGAAAGCACGGTTGGATGAGCGTCGTTCAATGGTTCATAATAGGCGCGAATCATACCTATTTGATTCGCGCGGCGGTAGCCGTGTGGTTTTATCCCAAAGTGAGGCATAAGCGATGCAGCAACGCCAGGAACTTCGCAAGGTTGGACTGAAAATCACCCTGCCACGCCTGAAAATACTGGAAATTCTTGAGACCCATTCCCAACGGCATATGAGTGCGGAGGATATCTACAAGCGATTGCTTGAGCTAGGTGATGACATTGGCCTGGCAACTGTCTACCGGGTTTTGACCCAATTCGAGGTGGCCGAGCTGGTCACGCGGCATAATTTCGAGGGCGGACACTCGGTTTTCGAGCTCAATGAGGGCAACCACCACGATCACATGGTGTGTGTCGAGACGGGAGACGTCATCGAATTCGTCAATGACGAGATCGAAGCGCTGCAACACGCGATCGCAAAGAAACACAACTACGAACTGATCGACCACAGCCTGGTTCTTTACGTGAGGCCCATCGCGGCCGACAAAGACAGCTGACTCTCTCGTTACGCCGGCCCCGTCAGCGGGCGGCCTGCCGCTTACTGTTCTCCTTGCGGCCGCCTGCCGTCAGCATCTCCGCCGCGTGATCTCGTGTACGTTGTGTGATTTCGACGCCGCCGAGCATACGGGCGAGTTCTTCGATACGTTCATCCTGGTTCAATTCAGACACGCCAATTCGAGTAGATTTTCCGTCCGTCATTTTATTGATACGAAAGTGTGCATCCGCCTGCACCGCGACCTGTGGCAAGTGCGTTACGCAGAGGACCTGGCGATTTGCACCGAGTTCGCACAGGCGTCTCCCGACCATTTCCGCGACGCCGCCACCGACGCCGCTGTCGACTTCGTCGAATACCATCGTCGGAATGCGGCTGCCATCGCTGGCAATCACTTGTATGGCGAGACTCATTCGTGACAACTCCCCACCGGAGGCGACTTTGGCCAGCGCGGTCGGTTTTTGCCCCGGGTTGGCGCTGATCAAGTAATCGATCGAGTCCATACCCCACGACCTGGCGTCGTCGCTCGACCCGGATTGAACGGCCACCTCGAATATGCCCCCCGGCATGCCCAGACCGGCCATAGCCTCGGTCACTGCCTCCGAGAAAGCCTTTGCCGCTTTGCGTCGTTTGGCGGAAAGATCAGCGGCGATTTTCAGGTATTTTTCCTGCGCAGCGGCGACCTCATCTTCAAGCTCGACGCTGCGCTCCCCAGCCGTTCGCAAGTCCCGAAGCTGGTCGCGCAACTGCTCGTGCATGGAGCCCAATTCTTCCGCCGCCACCTTATGTTTGCGTGCGATTGTTTGAATGGCATTGAGTCTTTCCTCGATCCATTCCTGGCGATGTGGGTCGGCGTCCAGAGATTCATTGTAGCGGCGCAGCGAATCTGTGGCTTCCGTCACCTGAATGCCTGCTTCTTCGAGTAATTGTCGTGTCGCCTCCAGCGTTTCGTCATAGGTGCTCAACGTCGACAAAGTCTGACAGGCAGCCGCCAGCAGGCTTTGGGCCGTCGCCGTCTCACCGTCATACATGTCGTCCAGGACACGACTTAGCCCTTCGGCCAAGCGGCCGCTGTTGCGGAGTTTTTGACGCTCGGATTCCAGGACGGGCAGCTCATCCGCATCCAGGTCCAGTGCATCGAATTCCTGTACCTGGAATTCGAGCAATTCGAGGCGCGCCTCCCGATCGGCGTGTGCGGCGCTGACTTCCGCGAGTTCATCCGCCAGAGTTTTCCAGCGCCCGAAGGCTTCGTCGCAGCGTCCCAGCAATGCCTGCAGACCACCAAAATGATCGAGCAAGGTGCGCTGTATATCGCGGCGCCCCAGCGATTGATGAAAGTGCTGGCCGTGGATGTCGAGGAGCAATTCTCCGAGCGATTTCAGGCTTTGCAGGGGCACGGTATTTCCGTTAATAAAGGCACGTGACCGTCCATCGGCGGCAATGACCCGGCGCAATACGCACTCATCTTCCATATCCAGGGCGTGCTCGGTCAACCACTCCCTGGCGTCTTCGTGATTCGATAAATCGAATTCTGCACTGAATTCCGCGCGTTTAGTCCCGTCACGAACGATGCCCTGACCACCTCTTTCGCCGAGCACCAGCCCGATTGCATCGACAAGAATGGACTTGCCGGCACCAGTTTCGCCGGTCAGCACAGTCATGCCCGGCGAAAAATCGACGTTGACCTCGTCGACAATTGCGAAATTTCGCACTTGTAAACTCTGCAGCATCAGCGGGCTCCCTCCTGCTCCGGCTGGCTGTCCCGCGTGCGGCTATCGAGGCCCCAGTGCAGCTTGGAGCGTAGAGTTTCGTAGTAGTCATAGCCTGGGGGGTGTAGCAGGGTAATACGAGCATCGGCTCTGGATATCACCAGTTCATCATCGACGCCGACTTCGCCGATCGTCTGACCGTCGACCGTGACTTCAGCGGTAGTGTCCGCGTGCTCCAGCAAGGTAACGGTGATTTCCTGATCGGCGGGAATGACGATGGGTCTGTCGCTCAGGGTATGTGGGCAAATTGGCACGATAACGACGGCATCCAGGGCCGGCTCCATGATAGGACCACCACAACTCAAAGAGTAGGCGGTGGAGCCCGTTGGCGTCGCGACAATGAGGCCGTCACCGGAGTGGGTATTGACATAGCGGTTCGCGATGCACGTGCGAAAGTCCAGCAATCGACCCGTTTCCGTCCGTTGCAACACGACATCATTCAGTGCTACAGCCGATCGTACTTGCCCGTCCGGATTGTTGATGCTTGCGGTCAGCAGCAACCGGGTCTCGCGTGCGTATTTGCCGCCGAGCACATGCTCGAGGCTTTGCAGCATCTCATTCGGGGTAACGTCCGTAAGAAAGCCCAATCGACCTCGATTGACGCCGAGCAAAGGTACGGATTGCTGTTGGGCAATGCTCGCGGCATAAAGCATGGTGCCATCGCCGCCAACGGCGATAATCAGATCGGCCTCGGCCGCCATTTCGGCCTCCGTTACTTCACGTACCGGTGACTCCATGGCACTTCCGGCGGGCGTAATCACCTGGCGTCCGCTGTCGACCAGAAATTCAGCGAGGTGACGCATCGGTTCTGTTACGCGTGGGTCATCGCCGCGACCAAGAATGGCTATGGTGGTGAATTCGTTGTTCATACTCATGCGAAAAATGCAGGCTCGGTCCATGCGACTGCCGCTCAGTCAGCGATCTTCAGAGCGCGGATTGTGGCAAACCCTTGACCGCTCGCCAAGCCGTTGCTAGCGTCTGAAATCCACACTAGCACAGTCAAGCCAGAGCCTGATTCTTCATTTCTCCTCAAATGACCGCAGATGCCGTAGCAACATTGCCGAATGAACGTGCCCAGTACCTGCTGAGGGT